>JAVWJF010000009.1:0-24765 GCA_036639195.1 Longicatena sp. | reverse complement strand
CATCTTTTACTACTTTTGCAACATTCTTCACAGCGTTTGTAAGAACTTCTTCACTTTGTGTAATAGTTGTTGGAAGTATACTCGTAACTCCTTCTTCTGTAATATTTTTCATCCAGTTACGAAGTCCTTCTTCTGTTGCATCGTTTGTATCATAACCATAAGCACCATGTGTGTGAATATCAATGAAACCTGGTACTATTCTTCTGTTTCCATAATCTTTATCTGCTGGTTTTGTACCATACGCTAAGACGTTTTTAATCTTTCCGTCTTCGATTTCAACTTGTGCTTCTAAAAATTGTCCTAAAACCCAAACTCTCTTACTTTGTATAATCATCTAGAGTTCCTCCTTGTTTATTACTTTTATTATACTCCCCATACTCCTTTTTTTAAACGCAAATGCAAGTTTATTTTTAAATAAGATACGCTTTTCGTTAAAAAATGCAAAAGATGACAAATCAACACTATTATTTATCATAAAATTCACAGTACATTCTTGTTTTCAAATCCTTTCTTCAAGGCTCGTGAATTCCTTATCAAATAAGTGGACAAGTGAGGGTTATCATATTACAATATAAAGATAGAGGTGGTAATGAAATGAAAGAAGCTATCAAAATTAAAAATAACATGTACTGGGTTGGTGTTCATGATTTTAACTGTCGTCATTTTCATGGAGATTTATTCCCTATATCAGAAGGTACTAGTTACAATGCCTATCTAATCGTGGATGAAGAAATAACCCTAATTGATACAGTAGAAGAAGAATTTTTTGATGTGATGATGGAACGTGTTCGCTCAGTTATTCAAGATAAGCCAATTGACAATGTGATTGTACAACATGCGGAACCAGATCACTCTGGTGGGTTTATGAAGCTAATGGAAGTTTACCCAAAGGCAAAGCCTTACGCAAGCAATGCTGGCGTTGGTATCATGTTAAAACAATACTTCAAAGATTATAACTATCACAAGGTAAAAAGTGGAGATACTTTATGCACTGGAAAGAATACGTTAACCTTTGTGGAAATGCCTATGATTCATTGGCCTGACAATATGTTAACCTATGTAAAGGAACAAAAGATTGCATTCTCTAACGATGCCTTTGGACAACATATCGCAAGCTTTGATATCTTCGATGATGCACATGGTGTATCAAAATGTATTGATAAAGCAAAAGATTATTATGCGAACATCGTTATGCCATATGGTACACAAGTCGCAGGTAAATTAAAACAGATACAAGATATGGGAATTGAAATTGATATGATTGCCCCAGCACATGGAATCATTTGGAGAACTTACGTAAAAGAACTCATGGAAGCTTATCAAGGATTTGCGACATTTCAATCCGTAGATAAAGCAGTGATTGTTTATGAGAGTGTTTGGAAACATACACAAATGATGGCCGAGGCTTTAGCAGAAGGATTGGGAAGAAATGGTGTATGCGTAAAAGTATTCAAATGCTCACAGACTTCTCCAGCCGTTATTATGAAAGAATTACTAGACGCAAAAGTAATCTTAGTAGGAAGTGGAAACTACAACAATACCATGGCTTCTAGTATTGCAGGATTCATGGAACGTTTGATTAGCTGTAAAGTAAAAGGTAAAAAAGCGCTAGGATTTGGTTCCTATGGTTGGTTTAACGGGATTACCAAACAAATCAATGAACGCATTGAAAAAGCTGGTATTCCATTACTTAACGATAAGATTCTTGCGCAAAACTATACACCGAGTGAAGAAGATTTGGATGCTCTTGTTGAAGCAGGAAAAGAAATCGCAGAAGAAATCAAGAAGATGTAAAGCTACGAAAAAAATCGTAGCTTTTTTTAACCCAATAATTGACCACCTAGTTTATTTATGTTAAAATAGACCACACAGTCAACTACTGGAGGTATATAATGAAACAAGCAGAAAAAAGCAAAGCAACATACGATAAAATATTGCACGCCGCAATTCTAGAGTTTGGAAGTAAAAGTTATGAAGGCGCTTCTTTAAATAATGTATGTAACGAATACAATATATCAAAAGGACTCATCTATCATAACTTTAAAAATAAAGATGATCTTTACTTACAATGTACAAATGCATGTTTTCAAAAACTAAGTGATTATTTATCTCGAATAGACACCAATATAAAAGATGTGAATACGTATCTAAAGAACTACTTAAACTTACGTGTTCAGTTCTTTCATGAAAACCCTGCATATGGTCAATTCTTTTTCCACGCTATCTTACAACCACCAAAGCATTTGATCAATCAAATCAAAGATATACGAAAAGACTTCGATGCCTTCAATGTAATTCAATTCTCAAACATCTTACAACATGTCACTCTTCGTCAAGGGATCACACAAGAAGACTCCCTTATGTATTTCACCTACTTTCAAGATATGTTCCACAACGATTGGGGCAATAAAATATACGAAGGGGTTGATTTTGATACCCTCATGAAAGAACACGAAACAAAACTAGGAAAAATGATCGATATGTTATTATATGGAATCGTAAAGGAGAACACTACACATGAATCTACTCATCATTAGACTATTACTTTCTATCCTACTTGCCTTCTTTGTAGGAAAGCTTGTCTCAAAAGTTAAACTCCCTGCTATTTTAGGATGGTTACTCACAGGAATGATGGTTGGTCCTCACGCTCTTTCCATCATCAACACCGATTTATTACAAACCTCATGGTATGAAACTCTTATTCATATATTAGAATGCAGTGTCGGACTATTAATTGGTACAGAATTGGTTTGGAAAAGAATTCGAGTTATGGGGAAACAAATCATCATCACAACTCTTACACAATCCCTTGGTACTTTCTTCTTTGTAAGTCTAGTCTTTGCTATCGTATTCTACTTCACAAACATCCCGCTTTATTTAGCACTTATCTTTGGAGGTATTGCTTTAGCCACAGCACCAGCTCCTGCTTTATCCGTTGTTAGAGAATTTAAAACGGATGGACCTGTTACGAAAACACTCATTCCTATGGCCGCATTAGACGATATGGTTGGCGTGATTGTGTTCTTTACTGTGATTTCCGTTGTGGCAACACGCGTATCAGATCAAAACATTCCTATCTATATGATTGTCTTAACAGTTCTACTTCCTATCCTCATTGGGATACTTCCAGGATTTATTGCAGGTCGTTTACTAAAGAAAGATAACAACAACACTACTTCTCTTACGTACTTAATCTTGACCTTACTCTTATGTGCTGGAATTGGGTTTGTATGTAATGAATATTTGATGCCCAAACCTGTGTTAAATTTCATGTTGATGGGAATGTCATTTTCTACAACATTTGCTAACATGATTTCAGGAGAAAGATTAGATCAAATTATGGAAGCGTTCAATCCATTCTTGGGCTTCTCTATGATCATTGTTATTTTAAACCTAGGTGCTCCTTTGGATTATCACTTGATTTTTGGGGCAGGCTTATTTACCGCGATTTATATCCTATCAAGAGGTATAGGTAAATACGTTGGTGCTTACTTTGGCGCAAGTATTACCAACTCCCCTACCACCGTCAAGAAATATCTAGGATTTACTCTATTACCTCATTCTGGTGTATCTCTCGTCTTTACTGGTATTGCGGTATCAGTACTTAGTGTACCTGCATTTGAAAGCGCACAGATCGTGCAAGGAACGATTGCGGCAGCTGCCGTTATCAACGAAGTGATTGCGGTCATTATGGCAAAAAAAGGATTTGAATGGGCAGGAGAATTTCATGCCAAAGAAACAGAGTCATATGCAACAAACTTATGCGAATCAACATCAAGTTGATTCGTTTTTTTCTACTATTTATGTATTTTTCTTTTCATCATAAATAAAAGAGATACACTTCCAATGTATAAACTATGGAGTATATCTCTTTCTTTGTTTTATTTTTTATTGAAATATTTGTCGATAAGTTTTTGCATATCGCCATTATCTTTCATTTCTTGAATTGCTTTGTTGAATTCTTCTTTTAAAGATGACCCTTGTTTGAATGCCATTGCATTTCCTTCTAGAGCAGCAAGTCCTTCGATTTTGAAATATTTGAATTCAGCATCTTTTGCGGAGAATTCTTGAGCAACTGCTTTTTCTACGATAGCAGCGTCGTTATTTCCTTTGTTGATTTCTGCGATGATAGATGCATAGTCTTTTTTCGCATCTACTTTTGAACCTACATTATCTTGGAAATATGTTGCGGCTTCAAATTGGACAGTTCCAACTTGACATCCAATTGTTTTACCAGCTAAATCATCTTGTGTTTTTATTCCACTTGCTTCTTTGTATAACAAGTAGTTTTGTGAATCTTCTCCTGAATAGTATACATCAGAGAAGTCTACTGATTTTTTTCTTTCTTTTGATGGAGTGATACCAGCGATGGCAATATCCGCTTTCCCTGTTTTGATAGATGGAATGATAGCATCAAAGTCAACGTCTTTGATTTCGATTTCATATCCAGCAATTTCAGCAGCTTGGTTCATCACATCAATATCAAAACCATATAAGTTTCCTTCTTTATCCAATTCTTCATATGGAGGGTAACCTGAGTTTGTTAATACCACCAATTTGTCTTTTCCAGCTTCTTTTTTTGTGTCACTAGATCCACATCCTGTAATTAATAAACCTGCAATTAAAGCAATTCCTAATAATTTTTTCATCTTTCTTTCCTCCTGTTTTTATTAAATCATGTTTGATAAGAATTCTTTTGCTCTTCTCGTCTTTGGATTTTCAAAGAATTCTTCTGCTTTACTACATTCTTCAATGTTTCCCTTATCCATGTATATTACATAGTCTGCCACATGTTTTGCGAAATTCATTTCATGAGTAACTACGATCATGGTCATTCCTGTATGATTCAAATCTTGTAGAACCTTTAATACTTCACTTGTCATCTCTGGATCTAAGGCACTTGTTGGTTCATCAAACAATAGTACTTCAGGTTCCATGGCAAGCGCTCTAGCGATGGCACAGCGTTGTTTCTCTCCTCCACTTAACTGATGTGGATATGCATCTATACGATGTCCTAAACCTACTTTCTCAAGTAAGGCAACGCCTTTTTTATCTGCTTCTTCTTTGTTTAAGCCTTTTACTTTCTTTAACGCATACGTTACGTTATCTAATGCTTTCATATGTTCAAATAGATTGAAGTTTTGAAATACCATCCCAACTTTTTCACGTACTTGCGCAAGGTTTGTGGAAGGATCATTAATTTTAATATCATTGAAATATACACCACCACTGGTTGGCTCTTCTAATAAATTTAAACAACGGATTAATGTGGATTTACCTCCACCACTACTTCCTATAATCGCATAGGTTTTAGAATCTTCAAAAGTGAAATTGACATCAAAGAGTACTTTTACAGTTTCACTATATTCTTTATATAGATTTTCAACTCTAATCATATTTCAACTTCCTTTCTATAAGTTTTCCCATAAAGCTTAGTACCTTATTCATTAAGTAGTAAGCGATGAATACCACCAACATTGGTTCAAACATAGAGTAGAACTTACTGTTTACTGCATTGTTGTAGTACATCATATCGTGTAAACCAATGACACTTACAATTGCAGTTTCCTTGGTAAGCGTGATAAATTCATTCACGACTGCAGGAAGTACATTACGGAAAGCAAGTGGTAAGATGATATCTTTTGCGATATCTGTTTTACTAACACCCAATGCTTTCGCTGCCTCTATCTGCCCTTTGTCGATGTTCTCTACACCAGCACGGATAATTTCTGATAAGTATGCTCCTGAGTTTAGGGAGAAAATAACAAACGCACTTACAAATGCGGAAATATTTAATCCCGGAAATAAACTTGGTAATCCAAAATAGAAGAAAGCAAGTTGTACATAGACTGGAGTTCCTCGAAATATATCGATATAACCAGCAACGATCTTTTCAAACAGGAATCCCTTTTTTCGTAAAAATACAGTCGCAAGACCAATGCTTGTCCCTAACAATGCCGCAATCAACGATAATGCTAGAATCAAAGGCATTCCACTGATGATTAATTGCCAGTAATCTTTGATAATTTCAAAATTAAAGCTCATATGATTCCCTCCTTTATACTAAGTATATAAAACAAAACGCCCTTGTATTAACTACAAGGACGTAAATTTACGCGGTACCACCTTATTTCTGATAACATTGTTATCAGCTCTCAACCCATGTAACGTATGGTATACGAAATTGTCTCAGGTTATCCTTTGCCAATTTAACTCCCAGACACGTTCACTACTTCCATCCTATTGCCTTTTCACCATTTGGCAACTCTCTATAAGGGCATCCATAGTTACTACTTCTGTTCACTGTTTATGTACATTATTATACACACATGTAAGCAAATTGCAACCTATTTTTTTATTTTCATAAATTTTCAGTCTTGTAGGCAGTCAAAATATGGAGGTGATGTTCTAATACAAGAACTTCACAACGATAGTGTAACTTATGAAATATGTTCTATAAATTATCAATATGGGCAAAATATTCATCTTCTACCTCGATTTTTTCTTGTGGTGAACAAGTTTCCTTAAATACTTTTTCATCCTGTGCATCTTGAAACATAAAGTCACAGATAATAATCCTTCCATTGTTACATAAAACACGATCCATCTCTTGCACAGCTCTCACTTTTTCTTGGTCATTATTATGGTGAAATGCATAAGAAGAAACAACTGTAGAAAAGCTATTCTCTTTGAATGGAATGTTTCCATAGGTTCCTGTTCGTACAGGAATGTTTGGATATTTTCGTTTTGTAATCATAAGCATTTTAATGGATTGATCAATGCCTGTAATTGGTTGTTTCTTAGCAATTCTTTGCGCAAGATTACCTGTACCAATACCTATCTCTAATACATGTCCATTCTCTTCACAAACAACTTGTGCACATGTATCCAATACCTCTTCGTAATGCTCATAAAACTTTAATCCATCACCAAATGGTTTATGTACATCTTCATCATAATGTTCTGCCCATGTATCGAAATCCCATTCATCTTCCCAGGAGTGTAGGGTTTGAAGTTGATCTGCGGTATTTTGTAATAGGGTTGTAATGACTTCTTGTTGATGTTCATCGACTAACATTTCATCTAAACATTGATTGATTCCTTCACGTATTACACTAAGTTCTTTGATTTGCTGATTCAATGCGGCTTGTTGATGAAAAAAGAGTTCCATCGGATTTTTACTTTCTTCACCATATAGCATTTCTTTTATTTGAGCAATCGAAAAATCCATTTTACGATACAAACGTATAATCATAAGAATATGATAGTCTTGGATATCATAATTACGATAACTATTATCATCGCGTTTTGGAGATAAAAGTCCTTTCTTTTCATAGAAGCGAAGTACGTTTTCCTCCATACCTGCCATCCTTGCTAATTCTTTTATTTTCATATAAACCACCTCCATATGTAGTATAAACCCTCGTCTTAGATGAAGGTCAATATAAAAAAAGATAAGTTTTGTATTAAACCTCTCATCTTTTGTTTATTGAAACTTGAAATCTTCTATAAATCTTTTAATATTTTCTTTCACTTGTTGATTATAAACCTTTATCTCATATCCATACAATTCTGCTAAATCAATAACTGACATCACTTGCCCTCCCACAAACATCGTGATTTAAATCTTTAAATTCCATATCTTTTGGAATCATTTCATCCATCTAATTACCTCCTTTCATTATACATAAGAGAATATCGGATAAAAATATTCCAAAATCACAAAATGTAATCTCAAAATATGCCTTTATATTATCTCATCTCCCCATCAATATATTCGATAAACTTTCGCATAGTCATAGAACAAGAATATTCTCCACTATAAGACACCAGACACTATAAGAACTCTTCTTTAAAATTCTTAAAATTACTGATATGCATTTACAAATGTATGTTTTATTATCTTTAGATTCAAATATTTATTTTGAATTTTTATTTGCTGTAAATCTTTGCTTTCTCAATAATGAAATGTTATACTGATAATAAATATAGGGACTATCATTATGGGTTATGCATTATATACTGTATATGTATTTGTAGGTATATAGTATATACGCAAAAAAAGGGAGGGAAGGAAAATTAAAATCTATAATTTTAATATAATGACTTCAGGGCTTATATTCATTAAGCCGCATAAATCAAATGATAAGTATTGTAATGGAAATCATCGGGTAACTGTATACCAGTATTATGAAACCATTATTTATACAGGATATTATAAATGCATAGATAATTGGGGTATCTATAATAAACAAATTAGCAGTTCTTGGGCGATGGGAGCTGTGAAGGTTGGATATTAAAAAATCATTTATTTTATGAAAAAGCTAAAAAAAATTGAAAGTTACAAGGAGATCAAATATGCAATTTTGTCATCAAGCAATGAAAACAAGGGCATTGATTTGTATCATCTCTATCTTATGCGTTTGTACAGCGTGTGGAAAACCCAGTGAAGTAAAGGCAGAAATGGGGAAGCAAACAGAGTGTCCTTCTAGTTTAAAAGGCAATGTACGCTATTTTAAAATGGAAGAGTTTTCTGACGCTTCCTGTCACATCATAAATGAAGACTATAAGCAAACAGGAGTACTGTTAGATAATAAGTTTGCTATTACGAATAATGTCTCAGATATATTTGTTAATAACAAAACAGCATCAGCTATTGCTACTCAACATTCATCGTTCTCTTATGGAAGTCATACAATAGAAATCAAGTACTACCTATATGATGATTTACTGATTGATACTTCCAAAGAAATCATTGAAAAGCAAATATCTGGGCTTTCTGCTACCTACTATTTAAAAATGGGACATGATTATATCAATGGAACTGTTAGTCTTTATGACCTTGATTCTCGATATGAAAATTTCTCAGATATTCCAGAAGAAAATTTGAATAGCATTCATTTGGAAATAAAAAAAGCTCTTGATGCATATACAAATTTAAATACTACAAAATACTAAAACAAACTTTGAAATTTAAAAAGATATCTCCTATAGTTCATTCGTAATAAGTACAAATGAGTAGAGATATCTTTTTTTCTTTATTTTAGGAAACCTTCAACGATTACTTTTTCTGCTTCTTCACTATTTAAACCAAATGTTTGCAGTTTCAACAACTGGTCGTTGTTAATTTTTCCAATGGCAGCCTCATGAATGATTTCTGCATCCACATGATTTGCGGCTATTTCTGGAATACTACTGATTTTTGCATGATCCATAATGATAGAATCACATTGTATGTGTGCACGTGATTTGTTGTTTCCAACGGCAATTGGATGGAAGCTTTGTATAGATTCATCTTTTCCAACAGAGCGTGAAACAATTTGAACCACACTATCTTCTCCATTTAAATGAACGGATACATCAGAGATTGCCTCTTGTTTCCCATGAGTCATAAGTTTTTCATTGATAACAAGTTTTGCATTTGTTCCGATGTATGCTTCTGTATTTCGTTTTGTAGAATCAACACCTTTGATTTGACTCATATCCATTTGTGCGAAAGAGCCTTCTTCCATATGAATGATGGTTTGTGGATTTAAAATACGTTCTCCACTTCCAGTTCCTTCACCATAATGCTTTTCTACATATTTGATTTTTGCGTTCTTCCCAATGTGGAATACATGAATCCCATCATGTTGAGAAGGATGACATCCATCGTTATGAATCCCACAACCAGCAATAATTTCTACATCTGCATTTTCTCCAATATAAAAATCATTGTACACAAGGTCGTTGATTCCTGAATCTGTCAAGATAACAGGAATATGTACATTTTCACCAATGGTATTTGACGCGATGATGATATCAATTCCTGGTTTGTCTGTTTTTGCTTGAATTTTAATATTTTCTGTAGAATGTCGTTCTACTCCTTGTCCATTTTTGCGTAGGTTAAATGCACTTCCTGGCATAAATCCTTTAATATCCGCAATTGTATGTAGAAGTTCTTTTTCCATTTTTTCCATAAATTCACCTATTTCTTATATTCACAAGTATCAAACTCGCTCATTAACTGAGGTAGAATTTCATCCCTGTTTCCTTTTGATTTAATATGACCGCCTTCAATGATTACAATTTCATCCGCAAGTTGCATAATACGCTCTTGATGGGATATCAAAACAATGGATTGTTTTGAATCTTTTTGTAACTTTTGAAAGGTTTCTACAAGTTTGGCAAAGCTCCATAAATCAATACCAGCTTCTGGTTCATCGAAAATAGATAACTTTACTTCTCTAGCAAGGATGGTTGCGATTTCAATACGTTTTACCTCTCCACCAGATAAGCTAACGTCTACATCACGATCTAGATAATCTTTTGAACATAGCCCTACATCGCTTAAGAAGCTACAGCAACGTTCTTCATCTAAATCTTTGCCATGAGCTAAGGATAATAGTTTTCGTACGCTCATACCTTTGAAACGAGGTGGTTGTTGAAAGGCAAATGCAATCTTTCGTTTTGCTCGTTCATCAATGCTTAGTTCAGTAATATCTTCTCCATCAAAGAAAATCTTACCTTCACTTGGCTTTTCAATTCCCATGATGATTTTTGCTAGGGTAGATTTCCCTCCACCATTAGGTCCTGTTATGACTGTAAATTCATTGTCTTCAATTGTTAAATTGATATTTTCTAATATCTTTTTTCCCTCTACTTCAAAGGATATATTTTCTAATGTTAGCATACTAAAACTCCTTTTTCTATTAACGACTGTTATTTTACCATAAATTGTGAAGAAAGCAAAACTATCCGTAGTTCGCAAAAAAAAGACGTATCTGTGAATTTCACAAATACGTCGATAAATTACTTCTTAGCGAAATAACGATCTAATAATCCAGCAAATGCTTTTCCATGGCGTGCTTCATCACGAGCCATTTCATGTACAGTGTCATGAATTGCGTCTAGGTTAGCCTCTTTTGCACGTTTCGCAAGGTCGAATTTACCTGCTGTCGCACCATTTTCAGCGTCCACTCTCATACGTAAGTTCTTCTCTGTAGAATCACTTAGTACTTCTCCTAATAATTCCGCAAATTTAGCTGCATGTTCTGCTTCTTCATAAGCTGCTTTTTCATAATACATACCGATTTCAGGATATCCTTCACGATGTGCAACACGTGCCATTGCTAAATACATACCAACTTCACTGCATTCACCTTCGAAGTTCATACGAAGATCATTCATAATATCTTCACTAGCACCTTGTGCTACACCTACAACGTGTTCTGCAGCCCAAGTCATTTCACCTTCTTGTTTTGTGAATTTATCTGCAGGTGCTTTACAGATAGGACACTGCGCAGGAGCTGCATCTCCTTCATATACATAACCACATACGTTACAAACAAATTTTTCCATTTTAATTTTTCCTCCTTGTTATAACTTTACGAATAAATTTTACAATAATCTTTATTTCAATGGAAATGATTTGCTCGAGAAAATTAAATTTCATTTTAGATGAAAAAAAGCATTTCTATAAGGATTAACCCTATGAAATACTCTTCTATTATTGTCTATAAATTGTATATCTATTTCTTCTATAGTGTTACCATAGGATGCCTTGTATTCTCACTTGATTCTATATCTGCTGTTCACAGTCCACGAATTCAATAGTAGAGAACGAAACATTACATTTGTAATACTAAGAACTTCGTGATTTGTATTGTTCTAATTTGCTTCAATTATATGAATTAAAGTTTCGCTTCGTATTCTTTTCTAATAGCATCGTATTGTTTTTGATTTTCTTCCTTACTACGATGCAAAGAAGTTACTATTTTCTTTACATCCTGAAAAAAAGAATGTACATTGTCTCTCGCTTTTTCAATTTTGTTTTGTACCATAAAGTCAGAGAAAATATTATCAAACACTATATCAAACATTTCTAGCCCTACACTGATGGAGATATTAGAAAGTTCCTGTGCCTGTACATCTTTTAATTCCTTTTGAAAACGTTGAACACTTACTTGTACAGCTGCGATTTTATCTTGTGCATCGTTGATTTTAGAATGTTTGACCATAGAAGAAATCAAATCTCCTCCAAAGATATCAAACATTCCCCAATTGCTTGCGCTATCTAATTTTTTTATCGCTTCTTCTAATTTTGTAAGTACTACTTCTCCAGCATCGATAGCCTCTTGAAGTTCTTTATCTTGTATACGATTGTTATCCATGTCTTCCATAAGCTTACATAGTGTTTGTCCTTCCGCATGGGAAGCGTGAATATCTTCTGTTTGGAGGGCTTTCAAACGTTCTTGTAGGCTTTTTTCTTGTGCGATAAAGGTTTCATAGGAGCGCATTTCTTTTTCAATAGCATCTTGATTGGCCTGTAATTGTTTTAAATGTAGGGCAGCACGCATTGCTTGAGCTTCTTCTTGCGCAAGGCGTTCTTCTTTATCATTGGAAAAGTGTGCCAATATGGAAGTAAAAGATAGGGTTTGTAATTTCTCAACGTCTTGATTCTCTTTTTCCAATTGTTGTTTGGCTACTTCAATATCTGCCAATATTTGTTGATGTTGTTGATTCAATGTTTCCATATACACTTTTGCAGATGCGACTTTCTTAAGTTCTTTTTTTATTTCTTGGATTTGTTCATTCATAATTGTATCCCTTTCCTTCCCATAATATTGTTGTGGTTTGATATGTTTATCATATCATGGCAAGATGAGTGAAACAAGAAAAAAACACGCTTCTCACGTGTTAATTCTTTAAGCTTTGAAGAGGTGCAGGAATTTTACCTTTACGATGAATCATAACAGAACAGTCTGCTTGATTAATTTTCATAACAGGTCCACTTCCTAACAATCCACCAAACTCTAATTCATCTCCAACATCTTTTCCAATTGCTGGGATTAGACGTACCGCTGTTGTTTTTGAGTTTACCATACCAATGGCAGCTTCATCTGCAATAATTCCTGATATAATTTCAGCCTTTGTTTCTCCTGGAACAACGATCATATCCAATCCAACAGAACATACAGCAGTCATTGCTTCTAGTTTTTCAAGACATAAGTCTCCTGAACGTGCAGCCGCAATCATACCAGCATCTTCACTCACAGGAATGAACGCACCAGATAAACCACCGACATTACTACTTGCCATAACGCCACCTTTTTTAACAGCGTCATTTAGCATCGCAAGACAAGCAGTTGT
Organism: Longicatena sp.; assembly: GCA_036639195.1. Taxonomy (GTDB): domain Bacteria; phylum Bacillota_I; class Bacilli_A; order Erysipelotrichales; family Erysipelotrichaceae; genus JAVWJF01. Next base: position 11,634 of record JAVWJF010000009.1, on the reverse strand, counting down.
ACCATAGGCACCACATACATCAAGACCCATTTCTTCTAGGATATAGGCAACGGAATCACCAACCGCAGGAGTTGGAGCTAAGGATAAATCTACAATACCAAATGGTACCCCTAAACGTTCACTCGCAATAGATCCAACCAATTGTCCCATACGAGTAATCTTAAATGCAGTTTTCTTAATGATGTCCGCAAGTTCATTCATTGGAAGTGTTTTATCAGCTTTCGCTAATGCAGCACGAACAACACCTGGTCCACTAACACCTACATTGATAACACAGTCTGCTTCTCCAACACCATGGAAAGCACCTGCCATAAATGGATTATCTTCTGGAGCATTACAGAACACTACAAGTTTAGCAGCACCAATACAGTTACGATCTTTTGTAAGTTCTGCGGCTTCTTTTACCATACGCCCCATCAATTCTACTGCATTCATATTAATACCTGCTTTTGTAGAACCAACGTTTACAGAAGCACATACATGCTCTGTTTCTGCTAAGGCTCTAGGAATTGATTCCATCAATTCACGATCTCCTGCAGCACATCCTTTTTGAACGAGAGCAGAATAGCCACCAATAAAGTTAACACCAACGCTTTGTGCACATCGTTCTAATGTATGCGCATATTTCACTGGATCTCCTCCACTCACTGCCGCTAACATCGCAATTGGAGTTACAGAGATTCTTTTATTAATAATAGGGATACCATATTCACGTTCGATATCATCCCCTGTTTTTACTAAATCTTTTGCTAAACGAGTGATTTTGTTATAAATCTTTTCACAAGATTTATCAATATCACTGTCTGCACAATCCAACAAAGAAATACCCATCGTTATGGTACGAACATCTAAGTATTCCTCATCAATCATTTTAATTGTTTCTAATATCTCATGTACATTGATCATGTAGTCACCGCCTATATTTTATGCATAGAATTGAAGATATCCTCATGCATAACATGAATGGTCAATCCTGATGTTTTCCCTACTTCTTCCATATGTGCAGCAAAATCTGCCAAAGAAGAATTCCCTTTTGTTATATCAATTAACATGATCATCGCAAACATATCTTGCAACAATGTCTGGGATACCTCAATCACATTCATATTTGCTTTTTCACACTCAACGCTTACTTTTGCTAAGATACCCACCATATCTTTTCCGATAACACTAACGACAGCTCTCATACCGCTCTCCTCCTTTATAAATCTTATTCTAAATTATACTGTAAGATCTTTAAAAGCACAAGGTAAAATATAACAAATGTACACATTTGGTAAACATATGTGTACATTTTATAGAAAACGTTTTTATTTGAATCTTTGGGTTGCTAAAGCAAGCGGTTGCATTTCAAATGGCTCGTATGCGTTTTGCAATCCTTCTAGATTACAGGTGAACTCTTCTTCATAATAAGGGGCTTCTTTTTGAGCCTTTAATTTTGATGAAATTAAGTTGGATACTGGCTGGGATAACGTCACTTTTCGCTTTCCTTTGATGATGTTATTTGCATCGATAAGATACAATACACAAGTATATCCATCTCCATCCGTAAAACTTCTCCAAAGGGATTCATCATACTCATTATCATGACAACTAAAGATAAAATCGCTCGTATCGATTGCATCTTCTAGTGTTAATAAAAACACTGCGATATCATATTTATATACAAAATCTATTTGCAAAGGTTGTTTCTTGAGTGCGTTGCATTCAAAATCACTCCATGCTTCATCTTTTACTACGAACATGAACTCATGATCGACATAATCCATCACGGTTCCCTCAGTTTCTATATTGACTGGAAACACACTTCCTACTTCTGCGTTCATTTTATACCCTCTCTTTTTCGTTCATTATAACACAATATTTCTTTTTTTATTGTGAATTAGTTTCTTGTTGTGGGGATTGTTTCTTTGGAATACTGATATAAAAGCTCAACTCATCCGCAATGGAAGAAGCACGCAAACTTCCCTTCTGCATATCAATGATTTGATTAGCAATACCAAGTCCCAACACATGTGACTTATCATTTCCATGCATGTCTTCTAAACGGTAATAATTGTGGAAGATATGTGCAATTTGATACGCTGATAAATGATAGGAATCACAACGCATAACAACATCATACGCATCCTCATGTTGTTCTACAACGATCTTTATGGTCGTTTCACTTTTTCCTAATTCGATTAGATTACGGAGTAAATCACGCATCACACGCGCAATCTTATCATTGTCCGCATATAACTCTAAATGTTTTGGACTTTGCAAATCTACACTCATCATTTTTTCTTCAAAATATGGATAGTATTCATCTACGACTTGTTCCAACATACGATCCAAATACATCGTATCTGGATTCCATTTTGCATATTGAAGATTAAATCGAGTGATATCAAAGAACTCATTGATCATATCTTCTAAATTCATTGATTTATGAAGTACTTTCACAATATAGTCACGTTTGATATCGGGAGTAATGCGTTTTTCTTCGTTTAAAAATTCCAAATACATTAAGATATTGGAAAGAGGCATTTTAATATCTTGTGCTAATAGATAAATTAAATCCTTTTTCTTTTCCTCATCTTCTTGTGCAGAGGATAAATAAATCTGGTATTCATCTGCAATTTGAAGAACAATTTCTTCTGTTTTTTTCATCTCCGCTGGAAAGTTAATTTTCACGCGTTCTTTACGCATGACATCATCCATTCCATCCATTAGGATACGCATGTATTTCACTAAATCCTTGCATAAGTAATAAATAATAATGAATCCAGCTGCCACTATCACTGCAGGAAGGATGACTGAATATAATTTTCTTACTGCTTCAAAAGGATCTCCGCTTACATCAAATAGATGGATAAAATCGACAACAACACCATTTAATACTTTATCAAAGATATAAATGGCACTGATTCCACCAAGCGTGATTCCCGCTACTACTAGGAAGTATTTAAGAAATAGTTTACGTTTTACTTCACGAAGGTAATTTTTTCTCATAAAAACACCCCCTGTGAAATAGGTAAATCAATGGTAAAAGTAATGTGATGATCATTCGCATTTGCGACTATCTTCCCATGATGTAATTCTATGATTTCTTTCGCAATGGCTAAACCAAGACCTGCCCCACCACTGGTTGAGGTACGAGCAGTAGAAGCACGATAAAATTTATCAAACAAATGTTTTACCGTTTCCTCATCAATGGCTTCTCCTTCATTTTGATAAATCAATTGAATCGAAGTATCTTTTTGAATGCCTTGGACTTCAATAATAGAATTCTCATTACTATATGTAATCGCATTACGCATAAGGTTATCGAACACACGGAGGAGCTTATCGTAATCTCCAACAACATAGAATTCTTCTGGCAAATCCACTTGCATGGTAATGCCTCGCTTTTCCATAAGGGGATAAAAACCGGCAAGTTGTTGTTGCAACATTTGGTTCACATTAATCTTAGCTAGATTTAATTGTGATACACGATCATCATAACGTAAGATTTCCGAAAACTCATCAATTAAATCATCCAATCTTTCAGCCTTTTCATAAGCGATACGAATGGATGTTTCTTGTTGGGTTTCATCTACACGATGATCTAAAATATGATTGATATAACCAATCATTGAGGTTAGTGGTGTTTTTAAGTCATGCGCCAAATACATTAACAATTGATTCTTATGTTCTTTCTCTTGAATGGATAGCTCTTGTGTTTCATTTCGTTTACAAAGCATCGCATCAACTTTATCCTTTGCATTCTGAAATTGCGGAAACAACTTAAAATTAAGCGGTGTTCGTTTTTGTTCTCCTTGTAAGGTTTTCAATAAAACATTCATATTATGGAAGAATAAGCTCAAAAAACCATACAGTAAAAGAGTCAATGCCCCTACAAATAGAAAGGTATTGATCTCCCACGAATAATTTAGATAGAACATGAGAAAATCCGAATCACTTAACAAGCTTTGGCTTGCGTACAAACTAGCATAATAATTGGTCGTAGCTATAAGTACGAAAATACCTCCAAGTACAAGAACACTCAATAACAAAAATAAGAAAATCAGACGCTTTTGAAGCTGTCTGTATTCACTATTCTTCAATTTGGTACCCTACGCCCCATACGGTTTTAATAAACTTGGGGTTTCTTGGCGGTTCATGCATTTTCTCTCGCAAACGACGAATATGTACCATAACGGTATTATTACTGTCGAAATATTTTTCTTTCCAAACAGCTTCGAAGAGTTCTTCACTCGTTACCACTTTTCCACGGTTTTTGCATAAATACCACAGAATAGAAAACTCGATTGGTGTTAACATCAACGTTTGATCATATAAGGAAGCTCGATGGGAATCGTTATCGATAATCAAACCTTTGAAATCTATGATATTTACATTTTCACTTTGTTGATTATACTTTTTATAACGACGTAATTGCGCCTTTACACGCGCAACCATTTCTAATGGGTTGAATGGCTTTGTGATATAATCATCCGCTCCTAAAGACAACCCTTGAATCTTGTCCATATCTTCTACTTTAGCAGTTAACATAATCACTGGAAATGTATACTTTTCACGAATCATTTTACAAATCTCGAATCCATTGATTTTTGGCATCATGATATCGAGAAGTGCTAGATCTACCGTGTTATGTTCCATAAAGCGTACTGCATCTTCACTGTCATAAAACTCATGTACTTCATAACCTTCGTTGCTTAAGTACAAGGTGACCAAATCTGCAATTTCTTTTTCATCATCTAAAACTAATATTTTTGTTTGCATGATAGATCCCTCCTTGTGTCTATTATAGCAAATCTACAACCACTTAGGGAGACGACTTTTCGATTGTAAGAAAATATTAAGGGATATTTCCTTTTATTCTTTCTGTATTTCATCACTTTCCTGTGGTATCATGTACATTAGGAGTGGATACTATGCGAAATTATGAACAACTGAAACATTTAAAGAACATACGAAAAAGATGGTACATCATTGCGATTGTTTCTTTGGTGTTGTTGCTGATTGATATTTCCTTATTGTGGGGTATCCAGCAATATTTCCCTGATGTTTGGGAAAAAGAAACGAAAATTTTAGATACAAAAGTTGAGGCGAGTGATGAACAACATGCGATATCTAATGCCTTAAAAAATATAGAACTGCATAGTAGTTATGCAATTTTGATTGATTTAGAAGATTATCAAACATTGTATGAAAAAGGTGCTGATGAAAAAATTTATCCAGCCTCTTTGACGAAGGTCCTCACTGCTGTTGTCGCCTTGGATGCAATTTCCAATTTACAAAGTAAAGGTGAAGTACAAGAAAAAGATCTGGCTGGTTTATGGGAAGAGAATGCCTATGTAGTAGGATTAAAAGCGGGGGATGTGTTGACATACGAACAGGCTTTATATGCTTTGATTTTATCTTCAGGTGCAGATGCCGCAAACTTCCTTGCGAACAATCTCGCAAAAGATACGCCATCCTTTGTGGAAGAAATGAATAAAAAAGCGAATACCTTGGGTATGTTACAAACTCATTTTACAAATACCATTGGGTTACATAATGATCAACATTATACAACCTTAAACGAGATGAAGATGATGATGGTTCATGCGTTGAAGAATCCTGTCTTTAAGAAGATGATGAGTACATTAAATTATACGATCAAGGGTTTGGCAAGCCATCCGGATGGAATGGAAATTAAAAGTTCTCTTTTGAAATATGGTGGAGATATTACCTTTGAAGGTGGAGAAATTATTGGTGGTAAAAGTGGATATACTCCTGAAGCGCAATGTTGTTTGATTAGTATTGCTAGAATGGATGATGGTCATATGTATATGATGATCAGCGCAAAAGCTGGAGGAGATCCTGTTGGTGATCACAATCATATCAAGGATGCTAAAAAGGTATATGAAGCTATAGCAAGTACAAGATAAGTATAATAAAAAAGAAAAGAAGTTGGGTACGTTGATCCCGACTTCTTTTTAAGATGTAAGTTTTTTATTTTGCTTCTACAACTGCTTTGACAATATCGTTTGCTGTCAAACCATATTTTTCTAATAGTGATGCAGGAGTTCCACTTTCACCAAATGTATCCTGAATACCTACCATAGCAATTTTTCTTGGTGCTTTTTTGCTTAGTACTTCAGCAACAGCAGAACCTAATCCACCAATTACGCTATGTTCTTCACATGTCACAAACAAATCGTGAGTAGCTGCAAGTTTTACTAACAATTCTTCATCGATTGGCTTGATTGTGTGCATATCCACAACGGTTGGTTCATAACCTTTTTCTTTTAATTGGTCATACGCAGCTAATGCTGCTTCTACCATGATACCATTTGCAATAATCGCAACATTTTTACCTTCACGAAGAACGTTTCCTTTTCCAATTTGGAAGTCAACGCTATCAGCATTATAAACATCTTCTACAGCCATACGCCCTAAACGTACATAACATGGTCCTTCATATGCTGCTACTGCTTTGATAGCCGCAGTCGTAGAAACACCATCTGCTGGAGAAACAACAACCATTCCAGGAATTGAACGCATCAATGCAATATCTTCGATACTCTGGTGACTTGCACCATCTTCACCTACTGTAATACCAGCATGTGTAGCACATACTTTTACATTTAAGTGTGGGTATCCAATAGAGTTACGTACTTGTTCGAATGCACGTCCTGCCGCAAACATTGCGAAACTACTAGCAAATACAATATTTCCACTTGTTGCCATACCAGCCGCAACCGTAATCATATTTCCTTCCGCAATTCCCATATTAAAATGTTGTCCAGGTGCTACTTTCTTAGCTTCTGCAGTTTTTGTAGAGCCAGATAAGTCCGCATCCAATACCATTACATTTTTATTTTCTTTTACTAATTCAGCTAATGCTTTACCATAAGCTTCTCTGGTAGCCATCTTTGCCATTATTTGCATCCTCCTTCTAATTCAGCCAAAGCGTCTGCACATTGTTCAGCACTAGGTGCTACACCATGCCAACCTGCCTGATTTTCCATGAAGGATACACCCTTACCTTTTACCGTTTTTCCAACGATAACAGTTGGTTGTCCTTTAACTGTTTTTGCTTGTTCACAAGCTTTGATTACTGCTTCTAAATCATTTCCATCTTCCAATGTAATTACGTTCCATCCAAAAGCTTTGAATTTTTCATCAATTGGAGTTGGATTCATAACATCGCTAACTTTTCCATCAATCTGTAAACCATTGTGGTCTACGATTGCTAGTAAGTTATCTAATTTATAATGTGATGCAGCCATTGCTGCTTCCCATACTTGACCTTCTTGACATTCACCATCTCCAAGAAGTGTATAAATACCACTTGGTTCATTGTGATATTTGTTTGAAATTGCCATACCAACTGCAGCAGAAATCCCCTGTCCTAAAGAACCCGTAGACATATCAATGCCTGCTAATTTTCTCATACTAGGATGTCCCTGTAAACGAGAGTTCACTTTACGGAATGTAGAAAGCTCACTTTCTTCAATGAATCCCTTTTCTGCTAATACAGAATACATTAATGGTGATGCATGTCCCTTAGATAACACGAAACGATCCCTATTCGTTGAGTTGATGTTATCGTTGTTGATGTCCATCTGTGTAAAATAAATTGCTGTCGCAAATTCAACAGATGACAAGCTTCCGCCAGGATGTCCAGATTTTGCTTCTGTGACTGTTTTCACAATATTCTTTCGGATATTGTTGGCGTGTCCCTTTAGTACTTCGATATCGTACATTCTTTTGTCCTCCTTATTAATTGACAAAAATATTATACTATATTTTACAAGCAAAATTATGTGAAATTATAGAAAAAGGGACTTTTTTGTCCCTTATGGTTGTAGTAAGGATAATTGTACTTTCTGTTTTTCTTCATCTATCTTGTAGACCCACACTTTTACTATATCTCCAACCGATACCATTTCACTTGGGTGAGAGACACGTTGTCTGCTCATTTTTGATACATGAACCAAACCATCTTCGTGTAGTCCAATATCCACAAATGCTCCAAAATCCACAACATTTCTTACAACGCCTTCTAATTGTTCTCCAATATGTAAATCGCTCAATTCTAGAACATCACTACGAAGAAGCGGTCCGTCATATTGTTCGCGATAATCTCTTAATGGTGAGCCAATAGCATCTACGATATCTTGTAACGTATACATATCTGCTTTCATTTCTTCCGCAAGTGTTTTAACATCCAATGCTTTTACAGCCTCCATGGCTTCTTCACTTCCCATATTCGCTGGAGTCAGGCTTAATTTCTTTAGGACTTCCTTTGCTAGGGCATAAGATTCGGGGTGAATAGAGGTACGGTCAAGTATTTCTTTTCCATCTTCTATACGCAAGAATCCTGCAGATTGTTCAAACGACTTCGCTCCGATTTTTGGAATCTTTTTAAGCTCTGTACGACTGTGAATATCTCCATGTTCATTTCGATAGGTCACAATCGCTTTTGCTGTGGACGCATTTAAGCCTGAGATATTTTTCAACAGTTCTGCAGATGCAGTATTTACATTTACACCAACACGATTCACTGCTTTTGATACAACAAAGTCCAAACGATCTTTCAATCGAGCTGTAGGTAAATCATGTTGATACTGTCCAACACCAATGGATTGTGGATCAATCTTAATCAATTCACTCAATGGGTCAATGATTCTACGCGCAATCGAAATTGCAGAACGTTGTTCAACATGCAAATCAGGAAATTCTTCACGAGCTAATTTACTAGCGGAATATACAGAAGCACCTGCCTCTGAAACAATGGTATAAGCAACATTCAAGTGAAATTCTTTGATCAAATTTGCCACAAATGCTTCACTTTCTCGAGATGCTGTACCATTTCCAATCGCAATGATATCAATTGGATATTTTTTCAACAATGCCAACATCGTTTTCTTTGCTTCCTCAATTTTCGCATTAGGAGGCGTTGGATATACGATGCTAATCTCTAACATTTTTCCATTCTTATCAATGACTGCAAGCTTACAACCTGTACGAAATGCTGGGTCAAAACCAAGTACCATCTTATTTTTCATTGGTGGTTGTAACAATAATCTTTCAAGATTTAAAGAGAATACTTCAATGGATTGTTCATGCGCCCTCTCGCTTAGTTCGTTACGAATTTCACGTTCTACACTTGGAAACGCAAGACGTTTTAATCCATCACAAACAGCCTCTTGTAAGATTTCATTTACAGAACTTTGGCGATTTTTTGTAAAGCGTCGTGTTGTCCAATTCATGATATATTCTTCATCGAAGTCAATGGACACACTGATTACTTTTTCTTTTTCGCCTCGATCAATTGCCATGATGCGATGGCTTGCTAACGTTGAAAGTCGTTCATTGTAATCATAATACATTTTATAAACTTTCTTTTCATCTTCATGTTTTTTCTTTTCTTTGGTAACAATCTTTCCATAACGTTCCATACTGGAGCGAATACGCTGACGAACACTGGCATCATCACTCGCCATTTCCGCAATGATATCCTTAGCGCCTTGCAATGCTTCTTCTACACTGCTTACCTTATCACTTACATAATTTTGCGCTTCTTTCATCACATCGCCATTTGGTAGTTTTAAAATCCAATCTGCCAAAGGCTGTAACCCTTTCGCAACCGCATCCGTAGCTCTAGTCTTACGTTTTTGTTGATAAGGACGATAGATATCATCAACTTGTGATAGTTTTTCGCACTGTAATACATCTTGTTTGATTTCCTCTGTTAGTTTTCCTTGTTGTTCAATTAAACGAAGTACATCTTCTTTACGCTTTTCAAGATTAACCTGATATTCATAACGCTCTTGAATAACTCGAATTTGTTCCTCATCAAGTCCTTTCGTAACTTCTTTACGATAACGTGCAATAAAAGGAACCGTATTCCCTTCTTGTAATAAAGATAATGTATTTTTGATTTGTTCTGTAGTAATACCCAACTGTTTAGCAATTGGCTCTATGATATGTTCCATAACGATACCTCTTTCTTTTCCCAGTATAAGTTTTAATTTCCATTATTTATCCTTTAAGACTAAAATCGTTTCTCCAGGATTCATACTCATCATTTTACGCAAAAGGCGTGGATGGTGGTATTGCTTCCTAATAAAAGTTTGTAAAGCTGTTCCTCCGCGATACCCATGGACAACACTCACTTCATGGATACCTTTAGGTAATGTAGCTAGATAATGATCTATCATTGCACTTGCTTCAAGAACACGCATACCATGAATATCAATTTCATTCAACATTTGATATCCCTTCTTTCAATGCATTTATTATAGAATTTTAACTCGTTGAAAACAAGACTTCACAAATCTTAAAGTTTATGCTTGTAGATTTTCTCTATCATTTCCAAGAACAATGCGTTACAATATTACTTACAAATAGAATGAGGTACCTATATGCTAAAAATTGATGCAGTAAAAATCCGTCCAGATTATGAAGTTGAATCTTCTTTAGAAGCTTGTACAGCAGATGATGTATATGTCGAAGGAAAGTTATTTAAAGATATTTGTATTTCTTCGCTAGAGATCCCTTCCCTCCACTTAGATGGATGTCAGTTTCAAAATGTAGCATTCGAAGATTGTAATTTTGACCATGTCGACATGATTGACGTCGTATTTGAGAACTGCGAAATGAGTAATGTTCATTTCACTATGGGCGCAATACATCGTTGTGAATTTAAGAATTGTCGTTGTATGGGGATTGATTTTTCGGACTGCCTACTCAATAACGTGAGAATGAAAGACTTAAAAGCACGTTATGCGAATATGTCAGGCTCAAAATTCAAACAAGTTATCTTCGATAATTGTGACTTCAACGATGGTAGTTTCATTATGTGCGAGTACAAGAAAACTATCTATGATCATTGCAACTTAAGTAAATGTGAATTTCATAATACTTCTTTGAACGGAATCGATCTTTCTACAAGTAATATTGAAGGCATCAGTTTGACGATGGAACATATGAAAGGTGTTATTTTAAATAGTGAACAAGCACTGCAATTGATTGGCCTCCTTGGTGTTGTTATAAAAGATGAATTTGATTCAGAATAAGAAAAGATACCAGAATGTGAATACTACCACATCCTATGGTATCTTTTTATTGATAGGTAGACGCGTTTTCTATAATTTTCAATAAAAGTTCTACACTTTGTTCCATTTCATCAATACAAGCATACTCATATTTCCCATGATAATTGTAGCCACCAGTTCCTAAATTCGGGCATGGAAGTCCTTCAAAGGTTAAACGAGCACCATCCGTTCCTCCACGAATAGCTTGAGAACATGGCTCTATTCCAAGCTGTTTCATAGATGTCTTAACCAAATCTACAATACGCATATCTTTCTCAATGATTGTTCGCATATTCGCATAGCTATCCTCTAACTTTATCCGTATTGTGTTAGCGGGATACTTTTTATTCAAAAACTGCGCAACATCTAAGAATGTCTTTTTCTGTTGTTCAAAAAGCTGCTCATCATGGTTTCGAATGATATAAGATAAGGATGCATGTTCACATTCTCCTTGCATATCACATAAGTGGTGAAAACCTTCATACCCTTGTGTATAAGCTGGATTTTGTTGCACTGGCAACATTGAATGAAATTCCATCGCCACTAAAGATGCATTGAT
>JAVWJF010000008.1:8411-26578 GCA_036639195.1 Longicatena sp. | reverse complement strand
GATACTTATACGTGGTAAATATTTACCGATTCCAAAAGAGAAGTCTAAGTTTATTTTATTCATTTCAACACGAGCCTGTAGAATACCCTCATTTACTTTTTCAAGATTGTCTTTCTTAGAAAGGACTACGAATTCATCTCCACCAATACGATATAAGCTACAAGATGGAACATGCTTATGCATAATATTCGTGAAGGTTATTAAGTAACGATCTCCTGCATCATGTCCATAAGTATCATTGATTGTTTTGAAATCATTAATATCTAATAATGCAATAATACATGATTTATGAGTATGCATACGGTCTAAATCTTTCATATAAACCGAACGATTATAGGCACTTGTAAGTGGGTCTAAAATAGAATGATTGATATTCAATAATAAGTAATACATTGGTAGGGATAAAGATGCCGCAACCCAAGAAAGGAAAAAATACCCAAATATAATCTCCATTACCATTCCAAAGACAAGCAGAGTTATGATACTTGTTAGAAGTAATCTTTCAATCAATCTTCCCTTAAGTCTTTGATGCCCTGTATACCAAATAAGTATGCACATATAGAGGATTGTAGTTAAGAAAGGTAAGAAGAAGAGACTTCCCCGATCGTAGGTATTAGAAGTGCTTATATTAAAAACGCAACCGTTCCATATGGAAATAAAACAAATAATCACATTCACAATCAAAGGAATGTATAGGGTAGAGGAAGATTTTTTCGCAATCGCGATTTTATATAGAAATAATGGTACCAGAGGACATACAGCAAAATTTATAAAGCTTGTGATCTTTCTTATATACCATATATTCCACAAATTATGAGATAAAAAATCGACACTGATTACAATAAGCATGAACAAGAATGTCAATGCAGATGCGATAAAATAAGATTTTTGTTTTTTATTAAAAATTGGATTATAGACGACAAGTGCAAGAAACATAAGCAATATCAAAAAAGGAAATAAATTACTATAAATAATTGTAATCATCTTGCACCTCCTTCACGCTGATGTGATATTTTTATTATATCATATTTATTAGAAATCGTTAGCTAAAGGTAAATATAATGCGTGTTTTTACTTTCATAAGCGGGTAAGATAAGGTAAAATAGAACTAGATATGCAAATGTAAGAAATAGGTTAGGAGTATATATGAGTGAAAAAGATAAAATGTTACAGGGTCAATTGTATGATGCTGGAGCGGATAAAGAATTGGTGAATGATCGTAGAAAGTGTAAGGATGTATGTTTTGCGTACAATAATTTACTACCTAGTGATTCAAAAGGGCATGATGAAATTCTTGAAGAATTGTTAAAGGAAAAAGGAGAAAGAGTGGAAATCATACAACCTTTTTGGTGTGATTATGGTTATAATATCACCCTTGGACATGATGTGTTTATCAACAATAATTGTACAATTTTGGATGGTGCAGAAGTTGTGATAGGGAATCATGTATTTATTGCGCCTGATTGTGGTATTCATACGGCAGGTCACCCCCTTGATATTGAACAACGCAATGCAGGCTTAGAGTATGCTTATCCAATAACCATTCAAGATAACGTGTGGATTGGGGCAAATGTTACAATTTTACCAGGTGTTACAATTGGAAAAAACAGTGTAATTGGTGCTGGAGCTGTTGTTAATAAAGATATTCCTGAAGGTGTGATAGCTGCTGGAAATCCATGCCGTGTATTAAGGAAGATAGAGGAGGCATCATAAATGTTTTATGAACAAGTAAAAGAGTCCGCAGATTATCTAAAGAAGCATATGCAAGGGGGTGTGGATACGGGAATCGTACTAGGAAGTGGATTAGGTTCTTTAGTTGATGAAATGAGTGAGAAAATATTCATTCCCTATAATGAAATTCCACATTTTCCAAAATCTAAATTGGAGGGTCACGCAGGAAATCTAGTGTTTGGTGTTTTACAAGGACGTCATGTAGTGGCAATGCAAGGACGTTTTCATTATTATGAAGGATTTACGATGAAAGAAGTTACGTATCCTATCTATGTTATGAAGCTACTTGGGGTAAAAGAATTGATTGTGACAAATGCTTGTGGAGGAATCAATCGAAGTTTTCAACCAGGAGATTTAATGATTATTGAAGATTTTATCAATTCTGTTTGTCTGAATCCTTTGATTGGAGATAACGATGAACGATTTGGTCCACGTTTTCCAGATATGTCTGAACCCTATGCCAATCGCTTACGTGCACTTGCAAAAGAAGTTGCACAAGAATTAGAGATACCCTTCCAAGAAGGCGTCTATACGTTCTTTCAAGGCCCTTATTACGAAACAGCTGCAGAAATACGTTTTTATGCAAAAGGCGGTAGTGATGCGATAGGAATGTCCACTGTGCCAGAAACCATTGTGGCAAACTACTTAGGGATAGAAGTACTTGGTATCGCATGTATTACCAATATGGCAACTGGTATTTGTAAAGAGAAACATAGTCATGCAGGAGTATTAGAAACAGCAAATCGTGCAAGTGATCGCTTGTGCAAATGGATCAAAGGTATACTTAAACAGCTTTCTTAAATAAAGAATGGAAGTGATACAATGGAACAAGAATCCTTATTTTATCATCAAGAATCCATGGAACCTTTAGCAAATCGACTTCGTCCAGAGACCCTAGAACATTATGTTGGACAAAAGCACCTTTTAGATAAAGGAAAAGTTTTATGGAATCTAATCGAAAAAGATCAAATATCTTCCATGATATTTTGGGGTCCGCCAGGTGTTGGTAAAACCACCTTAGCAAGAATTATCGCAAATAAAACACAAGCGAAATTCATTAACTTTTCTGCGGTTACTAGTGGAATCAAGGAAATTAAAGAGGTAATGAAAGAAGCCCAAAGTGCTCGTGTCTTTGGAAGAAAGACAATTGTATTTGTGGATGAAATCCATCGTTTTAATAAGGCACAACAAGATGCTTTCTTACCTTATGTAGAACAAGGCAGTATCATCTTGATTGGCGCAACTACAGAAAACCCTAGCTTTGAAGTTAACTCAGCCCTTTTATCACGATGTAAAGTGTTCGTATTAAAGGGTCTTCAACAAGAAGACTTAGTAGAATTATTAACCCATGCCCTACAAGATGAACGTGGATTTAAGAATCAAAATGTTCGCATTAGCGAAGAGATGTTATCGCTCGTCGCATCCTTTGCGAACGGAGATGCACGAAGTGCCCTAAACACTTTAGAAATGCTGATCCTAAATGGAGAAGAACAAGAGGATGGCATTCATATCTCACAAGAAACATTAAAACAATGTATTTCTAAAAAATCTTTGTTGTATGATAAAACCGGTGAGGAACATTATAATATCATTTCAGCCCTTCATAAATCGATGCGTAACAGCGATGTCGATGCGGCAATCTATTGGCTAGCACGTATGATAGAAGCTGGAGAAGATCCTTTATATGTCGCAAGAAGACTCATTCGTTTTGCGAGTGAAGATATTGGTATGGCAGATAGTAGAGCACTCGAGATTTGTGTCGCTGTATATCAAAGTTGTCACTTTTTAGGAATGCCTGAATGCAACGTGCACTTAACACATGCCGTTACGTATCTATCCCTAGCACCAAAATCCAACGCATTATATATGGCATATGGAGCCGCTAAAGAAGATGCACTAAAGATGTTATCAGAACCAGTTCCTCTACAAATACGCAACGCTCCAACAAAGCTGATGAAAGAGCTACATTATGGAGAAGATTATCAATACGCGCACGATAGTGAAGACAAATTAACCAATATGCAGTGTATGCCAGATTCTTTGTTAAATCGCACCTATTATCATCCAACGACACAAGGTTCAGAGGCAAAAGTAACACAACGTCTTCAACAAATAAAAGAATGGAAAAAAACTCATCAAAAGTAAGGTGGAAGGAGTACTACAACACTCCTTCTTTTTATATATTAAAAACACATAAAGATTTTATAAGGGGGCTTGTAAAAAATAGTCAATGCGTTAAAATGATATTGACCGTAGAGTTAAACCGACTTGGTCAATATAGGAGTTCGACTATGAATGAGAAATTTTTTGAACTATCAAATGAAAAGCGTACAAATATTATAAACGCCGCAATGGAAGTCTTTGGTAAGCATGAATATAAGCGTGCTGTTACGGATGAAATTGCCTCAAAAGCAGGTATTTCTAAAGGACTTCTCTTTTATTACTTTCACAATAAGAAAGAATTGTATATCTATGTTTGCCAATATTGTTTTGAGCTTATGAAAACGTTGGTAATCGATGAACACTTTGATGAAATCACGGACTTCTTCGACTTGATGACGTATGGAGCTAATAAGAAAGTAGAACTTTTGCATAAGCATCCAGCAATTATGGAGTTTGTAATGCGCGCATATTATTCAAAGAATGAATCGATCAGTGATGATGTGAATAAAGATGTACAGAGTGAATTGGGAAAAAGTTATGAAACCTATTTTAAAAACATTGATTTTTCTAAGTTTAAAGAAGATGTCGATCCACGATATATCTTTCAAATGTTGGTATGGATGAGTGATGGCTATCTTCATGAATTGCAGAAAAGCAATCAACCAATTGATTTAGAACAGATTATGATAGACTTTAATAAGTGGAAAGAAATCTTTCGTACCATCATATACAAGGAGGAGTTTGTATGAGTACAATCATTGAAATAAAAGATTTAACTAAGAGCTATGGGAAACATAGAGGAATTGAACATGTGAATTTAACGATTGAAAAGGGAGAAATATTTGGATTTATAGGACCGAATGGTGCAGGGAAGTCTACTACCATTCGTACCTTACTAGGACTGATTCATCCAACGAGTGGTACCGCAACAATTTTTGGAAAAGACTGTATTGCATGTCGTGATGAAAATGCGAAAAACATAGGATACTTACCAAGTGAAGTATTCTATTATGATCATATGAAAGTAAAAGATTTATTGGCATATTCCGCATCTTTCTATAAAAAAGATTGTAGTGCACGTATCAAAGAACTATGCGAATTATTAGAACTTGATGTAAATCGTAAAATAGAAGACTTATCTTATGGGAATCGTAAAAAAGTAGGGATTGTACAAGGGTTGTTGCATAGTCCAGAGCTTATTGTATTAGATGAGCCAACAAGCGGATTAGATCCCCTTATGCAAAATAAATTCTTTGAACTTATTCGTAAAGAAAATGAAAAAGGAGTTACCATTTTCTTCTCTTCCCATATCCTTGGAGAAGTGCAAAAGATGTGTGATCGAGTGGGTATTATCAAAGATGGAAAAATACTAAAGATTGAAACGATGGAAAATTTACGTATGAACACATATAAACGAGTGGATGTTATGTGTAAAGAAGACTCCATTTCTCAGATACAGACATTAACTGGAGTTTCACAGTTTGTAAAGAATGAGGATCTATATTCCTTTATGTATAATGGAAACTTAAATGGATTATTGAAAGAACTTAGCAAACATACACTTGAAAACTTGGAAATACACGAACCTGATTTAGAAGATATCTTCATGCAGTACTATGAGGAGGAGAGTCTATGAATATCTTTCGCTTTGAATGCCGAAGATATTTCATATCCACTCTAATATGGGCATTGTCTTTAACGGTTTTTGGATATATATGCATACAATTATTTGTTTCATTTTCTTCCGATGTGAAGTTCTTTGAAACAATGTTGAATGCGTATTCACCAGAAATGCTAAAAGCATTTGGAGCACAGCTTTCTACCATTAAAACCTTGCCTGGATTTTATAGTTTTTGTTTTATGTATATCGTTGCGGCTGCGGCATTTCAATCTACGTACTTGGGATTACATGTGATCGGCAAGGAAATGAGTGGGAAATCAGCGGACTTTATATTTACAAAACCATGTACACGTCAAAAAATTCTTACATGTAAATTAGCTAGTATTCTTTTATGTTTGTTGTTAACGAATCTTATTTATAGTACTGGAAGCATAATAAGTGCGAGTCAAACAGGATTGCAGTTTGATACAGGTATGATGTGGATGTTGAACCTTTCTATGTTGTTAACACAGTTGTTGTTTATGGCTTTGGGATTTTTATTGGCTTGTGTGATGAAAAAGATTAAAACACCACTAGCTTTAACAACAGGAATTGTAAGTGCATTTTTCTTATTACAGATGGTAGTGAATTTAGAACCTGATGGAATCTTATCTTATGTGTCCTTTCTAAGCTATGTTTCTGCCGATTCTATTGTCGCGAATCAGGGATTTGAAATAGTGAAATTAAGTATCTTAGTAATCCTAACCATCGCATTTTTATCTGCTGGATATCTCTTTTTCAAGCGTAGAGATATTCACGCATTGTAGGAGGTTTCTATGAATATAATTTTGAGAGAATGGAAATCGTATGTACGTCAAACTACGTATTGGATGATTGGTTTGTTTTTACTTCTCTTTATTTCGTTTTATAAGATGGATGGGTTATCAAGTACACCAGGAGGAATTCAAACGATTCTAGAATCGTTACCTCCAGCGTTACAAGTATTCTTTGGATCAGCAAGTGATATGGGAACAGGGATTGGTATTTATCAAATGATTCACTTGTATTTAGCAATTGCCCTATCTTTGCATGCGGTGATTTTAGGAGCGCATATTTTTGCGAAAGAAGAACATGATAAAACCTTTGAGTTCTTATATGTGAAGGGTGTGAAAAGAATACGAATCCTCTGTGATAAGATGATCGCGGGCGTTGTAATTTTACTTGTATTAGATGTCGTATGTGTACTAGGTGTCTATATGTCTATTGCGATGATGAATATGAGTCTATCCTTTATGGATTTACTTCCTTATATGAGCGCACTTTGTATGATGCAACTCTTCTTCTTTTCAATGTCGTTACTCATTAGTTTGCTTATGAAGCAAAATCAAAAGGCAGGAGCGATTGGATGTGGTATTGTTTTTGTTATGTTTATGATTACGATGTATGGAAAAATGGGAGGAAATGTAGAAGTACTTGATAAGTTATCCTTATTTCATTATACGGATGCTAGCTATATTCAAGGTAATGATATGTTTTCCATTCCAACCTTATGCATTGCAATACTAATATTGGTAGGATGTATAGGATCACAGTGGATTCATGAACGTAGAGATTTATTGTAAAGAATGTAAGGTATGACTTGGCAAGTCATACCTTTTTCTGTATCATATCAATATACAAAATATGTATAATTCGACAAATAGATACACGGATTACTTTTAATTATTCTATACTGGCGAATATTCCATAAAATTCCATTATAATTATGTCGAAGTTGGTGAGGAATTATGAAGAAAGTTACAGAAATCAATCTGACTGTAGGAAAAGCCATTCGTGATGGTCTACAGCACAAAAAGTTAACACAAGGGGATTTAGCAAACATTGTTGGTTCAACGCAACGTTCCATCTCATCTTATGTAAATGGAACTGCACAACCACCACTAGACATTTTAGTAAATATCTGTCGTGCATTGGAAATCAATCTCAATCAGATTTTACGTATTCCAGATTATGAAACGCCTTATCGTCTATTAACAGACCCTAAAGAAATCGCCTATCTGAAAATATTAAGCGGTATTCCAGATGAGCGAAAGGAAGAATATCTAGAGATTTTGTTAAGAATTCGCGGTTTACTGAAATAGTAAATCGCTTTTTTTTGAAAATATGACGTACTGGTCTTTTTATATTATAAATCGTATTTACAAATCTTTCTCATGGTTTATACTATATATAGCAAAGGTTGGGATTAAGATGGAAGAAAAAGTACAAATAGAAGTAAATCAAGAAGAATATAGTATCATAGAATTTTATCGTCAGCTTCCTGAAGCTAAGCAAGATAAGTTCATGAAACTGTTATATTCCTTGCGCAAAGTCTTATTAGAAGAAAAAGATATATAAACTCTTTTAAAATGCCACAAGAACTGTTACAATAACTATAATTGATAAGCAGAGGTAATGTATATGAATGAAAAAGATATCATCGAAAGCATTGGCTATTGTGGACGCGTATGTGCCTTATGTAAGGACGCAAAGTATTGTGAAGGTTGTAAGTCGAGACATGCGACAAAGTCAAGACATGAGAATAGTGAAGGATGTTACCAGTACCAATGTTGCCATAAAAAGGGTATACAAGGTTGTTGGGAATGTGATGATGCTCCTTGTGATAACGATATGTTTTCTACACAACGAAATTTACGTTATCGTGCATTCATAAGATTTGCGAAATATGAAGGTGTTGAAGAGCTTGGAAAGTGTGTATTTATCAACCAAGTAAGTGGTATTAAATATGGAGATGATAAGGATTATGATCATTTTCAAAAAGAGAGTGAAGTCGTTGGATTGTTAACGAAACATTATTTAGTAAATGATTGATATAAAGGCCATGGTTGTCATGGTCTTTTCTTTTAAATGAAAGAAAATGATATGATTACATAAATAATGAAAATATTTCATAAGAATGATTGACATTTTCATTAATAAGAGATAGTATATATACATATACAATGCAATGATAAGAAATAGTAGGAATATGGACATTCAAGAGAGTTTTCGGTTGGTGTAAGAAAACATGGTAAGTATTGTGAACACATCTTTGAGCAGTAAAGGCGAAATGAGTAGTCTTTATCGGAATCCCTGCACCCGTTATCGTGCTAGAGTATGATAGTACTCGAAGAGGTTGATATCGTGAGGTATCAATAAAATAAGGTGGAACCACGTAAGGTAACTTTCGTCCTTTGGATGGAAGTTTTTTTGTATATAAAGAGGAGGAAAACTTATGAAACAATTTCGTATACCAGAGGGCACAAGAGATTTAATTTTAACAGAAAGCAAGATGAAAAGAATACTAGAAAGACGCATTGAACAAGTCTTTGATAGTTATGGTTTCCAAGAAATCATTACACCATCCATTGAATACTATCAAACCTATCAAACGGGATTTGAAACAGTAAAAGATGAACAGATGTACAAATTCTTTGATCATAATGGAAGCATTCTTACATTGCGTATGGATATGACTGTACCAATTGCTCGTGTAGTTACTACAAAATTTAAAGATCAAAAGCCACCATTTCGTTTTCGTTATTGTGCAGATGTATTTAAAGTAAAAGAATACTTTGCTGGAAAACGTAATGAAGTTAGTGATTGTGGAGTAGAACTCATAGGACTAGAAGATTATGAAAGTGATTTAGAAATGCTTGTATGTGCATTGGAAGTCATGGATGCGATGAAACAGGATTCCTATACTCTAGAAATCGGTAATGTAAACTTCTTTATGCAAGCTTGTAAAGACCTTTCTTTAGCAAATGATACAATAGAAACATTAGCCGATTTCATCGATCGAAAAAGTATGATAGAGCTAGAAGAATATTTGACATCTCTAGATCTTAACGAGGGAGATAAAACGTTCTTCTTACAGCTTCCTTGGCTTTGTGGAGATGGCGCTATCTTAAAAGATGCGCAAGCCTATTGTTTCAATGAACATTTAAAGGCAATCTTAGAAAACCTGCAATTGATTGATGCTCAACTATGTGAACTTGGCTTCGAAGGAAAATTTACCTTTGATTTAGGAAAGGTTCCACATTTAAATTATTATAGTGGCATCATATTTGAAGGCTTTGTAGAAGGTATTGGGACATCTGTGTTAAGTGGAGGTCGTTACGATACTTTATTAGAAAAGTTTGGAGAAGCAATGCCTGCCATTGGGTTCTCCGTAAAGCTTGATTATGTATTGCCTGTACTTACATTAGAAGATGATGAAAAAGAGACCGTGATATTATGTTATCCAGTATCAAAGAAAGTGGAAGCACTTCGTTTAGCAAGTGAAATGCGTAAACATAGTCGTGTACAATTATTGACACAAGATCGAGAAGACATTGTCATGATCAAGGAGGAAAACGTATGAGTATATCTATAGCTCTAACAAAAGGTAGATTAGAAAAAGATACTGTTAAAATATTAGAGAAGAACGAGTATGGTATTGCCTGCTTGAAAGATAAAGGAAGACAACTTGTATTTCAAGATTCTAAGAAAGATATTCGTTATTTCCTTGTGAAGGCAAACGATTGTATTACGTATGTTCAACATGGTGTCGCAGACATTGGTGTTGTTGGAAAAGATACTTTATTAGAAGGAGATAGTGATTACTATGAGATGTTAGATCTTGGAATTGGTAAATGTAAGTTTATCGTTGCAGGACTAAAAGATCAAAACCCATTTGATAAAGTAGGACATATTAAAATAGGAACGAAGTATCCACATATCGCAAAGAATTACTTTCTTGAAAAAGGCTTGGATGTAGAATGTATTAAAATCGATGGTTCTGTAGAACTAGCTCCTATCTTAGGGTTATGCGATGGAATTGTCGATATTATGGAAACAGGTACAACCTTAAAAGAAAACGGGCTTGTTGTATTCGATACTGTGTGTGAAATTAGTGCACGAGTGATTGTGAATAAAGCGAGCTTTAAATTGAAGAGAAAAGAAATCATGGAGATATTAGAAGATTTAAAGAAAGGGGCGTAAGGCATGTTAAGCAAGATGGATGTAAAAGATGCGCTTGGATTAAGTGCATATCTAGAAAGTCGCAGTGAAGATGTAGATAGTGAACTGATTATGAACGTTAGCAAGATTCTTGCGGATGTGAAGAAAAACAAAGATGAAGCTCTCTTTCGTTATACAAAAATGTTTGATAAAATTGACTTAACAACCTTGCGAGTAAGTGATGAGGAAGTTAGACAAGCCGCATCGAAGGCCGATGCTTATTTTGTGGAGTGTTTAAAGAAGGCTGCAAAAAATATTGAGTTTTTCCATAATGCGCAAAAACAAAATGGCTATCATTTAGAAAAAGAGATGGGAATCTATCTTGGACAACGTGTACTACCATTAGACAGTGTTGGTATTTATGTGCCAGGAGGTAGAGCGCAGTATCCTTCTAGTGTTTTGATGAACGCGATTCCTGCACGTATTGCGGGTGTAAAGCGTATCGTTATGATTACACCACCTTCTGCAGATGGTAGTTTACATCCCAATATTGCGGCGGCGGCGTTGGTCGCGGGAGTGAGTGAAATCTATAAGGTAGGAGGAGCCCAATCGATTGGTGCACTTGCCTATGGAACACAGAGTATTGCGAAGGTAGATAAAATTGTTGGACCTGGAAATATCTTTGTCGCAACTGCAAAGAAGCTCGTCTTTGGAACGGTAGATATCGATATGATAGCGGGACCAAGTGAAATATTGGTGATCGCAGATGAAGGGGCAAATCCGAATTATATCGCAGCCGATTTATTATCACAGGCAGAACATGACCCTTTGGCAAGTTCAATTCTAGTTACTACAAGCGATACCCTTATCGATGAGGTAAATATAGCTTTGCGTAAGCAGTGTGATGTCTTACCAAAGAAAGAAATTGCCCAAGCATCCTTAAAAGATTATGGTAAGTCTATTCTTTGTAGTAGCATTGAAGAATGTATCGAAATTAGCAACGCAATAGCTCCAGAACACTTAGAACTTATGATTCAAAATCCGAAACAGTATTTGGATCTAGTGAAACATGCAGGGAGTGTATTCCTTGGTTATCAAACATGTGAAAGTATTGGAGATTATTATGGTGGTACTAACCATGTGTTACCAACGAGTGGAACTGCACGTTTTTCCAGTGCATTGAGTGTAGATAGTTTTATTAAGAAATCAAGTTATCTTTACTATACAAAAGAAGCGTTAGATTGTTATGGGAATGATATCATTGAAATCGCCCAACAAGAAGAATTAGAAGCGCATGCGAATGCAGTGAGAGTGAGGATGAAATCATGAAGGAAGTAGAAACTTACACAGCCAAGCAAACTGGCAACATCATGTTAAACGCAAACGAACTCTATCAAGATGTAAGTGTATCAATCAAAAAAGAAATCATGGAAGAACTAATGCAGGTTCCCTTTCATCGCTATCCAGATGAGCGCAATCAAGCATTGATTGAAGCCTATAGTAAAGTTATTAATATTCCTTGTGAGAATATTATGGCAGGGAATGGTTCCGATGAAATGCTAGGCTTGATGATTGGGTATTTCCTTGGAAAAGATAAAACGTTATATACGTTAACACCAGACTTTTCTATGTATGACTATTATACGAGCATGCAGGAAGCAAATATCTTAAAGTTTGAATGTGAAGAAGATGGAAGTTTCAATATCCTAGATTTTATTGAACATGGACGCCGTAATAACGTTCATATGATCCTATTTTCGAATCCAAACAATCCAACAGGACACTACTTGGACAATGCGTCATTGAAAGAAATTGTAGAAGCATTTCCTACAATTCCTGTTATCATCGATGAAGCGTATAGTGAATTCGCAAAGGAATCGTTGGTTTCTTATATTGAACAATATCCAAACCTCTACGTTACTAGAACGTTATCAAAAGCATATGGTTTAGCTGGTGTACGTTTAGGATTCCTCATGGGAAATAGTACAAATATGAAAAAGTTACGTACCAAGGGAGTCCCTTATAACATTAGTAGTATTGACCAAAAAATTGGTGAAGTCGTATTACGTTATGTTCAAGACTATCAAGAAACGCTCAAAGAAACTATTGCACAACGAGATGCATTCTATGAGAAAGTGAAAACTTTAAAACATGTTACTTTTTATCCATCTCAAGCGAATTATGTATATGGAAGAAGTAAACATAAAGAAGCATTGTTAAAAACGCTAGAAGACGCTGGAATCATCATTCGAACATATGCAAATGATACATTCCGTGTTACCATAGGTTCAAAGGAAGAAAACGCACAAGTGTTACAGTTATTGATGGCGTTTGACAAGGAGGTTATCGCATGAGAACAAGTATGAAAAAACGTACGACAAAAGAAACAGATATTTCATGTACTATAAATTTAGACGGAGTAGGAACGGCAAACATAGATACAGGGATTGGTTTTTTCGATCATATGTTAACGCTGTTTGCCTTTCATTCAAAAATGGATATCGATGTAGTTGCACGCGGTGATTTAGATGTGTGTGATCATCATACAGTAGAAGACTGTGGAATTCTTTTGGGTGAATGCTTAAAGGAAGCGTTGGGTGATAAAAAAGGAATCGAACGATACGGTTCTATGAATTTAGTAATGGATGAAACTTTGGCAAATGTATCCTTAGATATAAGTGGTAGAAGTTTCCTTGTGTACAACTGTGAATTGAAGCGTGAACAAATTGGAACCCTCTCTTGTGAAATGGTAGAAGAATTTCTTCGTGCGGTTGCCTTTCAAGCAGGTATTACCTTACATGTAAATGTATCCTATGGAACTAACGATCATCATAAAGTTGAAGCTATTTTTAAAGCTTTTGGGCGTGCGTGGAAACAAGCGATTGCGATTACTTCCGATGAACTGCCTAGTACGAAAGGCGTACTATAATGATTGCGGTGATTGATTATGGGATGGGAAATTTACACAGTGTGATCAATGCATTAGAAAAGATTGGTGCACCTTGTGTATTAACAAACGATCCCAAAGTTTTAGAAGAAGCCGATAAGTTAATTCTTCCAGGCGTTGGCGCATTTCCAGATTGTATGAAGAACTTAGAAGCACATGGTTTAATAGAGGTGCTCCATAAGGAAGTCATTGAAAAAAAGAAACCTTTATTAGGTATCTGTTTGGGGATGCAAGCTCTTTTTGAAGAGAGTGATGAAATACAACTTACAAAAGGGCTTGGATTTTTACCTGGACGAATTGAAAAAATGGAAGATACAGATGTAAAGATTCCACATATTGGCTGGAATTTATTAGAAGCAAATATGTACCATCCTATCTTTGATAGAATGTCCACATCGCCATTTATGTATTATGTACATTCTTATTTTGTACAAGGGTATGTAGATGCACATGTATTGGGATATTCCCAATATGGTTCTTTAAAGATACCAGGGTTACTACGTAAAGATAATATATTAGGTGCACAGTTTCATCCTGAGAAAAGTGGAGAGGATGGACTTTCCATCTTAACCTATTTTAAGGAGGAGTTTGTATGATAATTTTACCTGCGATTGATATCTTGGATCAAAAGCCAGTGCGTTTATACCAAGGAGACTACGCAAAACAAGAATGTGTAGGAGAGAGCATTTTAGAGATTGCGAAAACCTTTGAAGCAGAAGGCGCTGACTATCTACATATGGTAGATTTGGATGGAGCTAAAGAAGGGAAAAAAGTAAACCAAGCATGTATTGTGGAAGTCGCAAAGAAACTATCCATTCCGGTGGAAGTTGGTGGAGGTATCCGTTCTATGGAAGATGTAGATTTCTACATCGAACAAGGAATTGCACGTGTAATTCTTGGAACTGCGGCAATCGAAGATCAAAGGTTCTTAAAAGCAGCGATTGAAAAATATGGTGATAAGATTGCGGTTGGAATCGATTGTAAAGATGGCTACGCCTATGGACGTGGTTGGTTAGCAAGCAGTGAAAAGGAATATGTATCGTTCGCGAAAGAATTGGAAGCTATGGGTGTTTCTACCATTATAGTTACTGATATTTCAAAAGATGGTACGATGATGGGACCCAATGTAGAAATGCTACGTAATCTAAAACAAGAGGTTTCTATGAACATTGTTGCCTCTGGTGGTATTAAAGACATTCATCATATTAAGTTATTAAAACAACTGGATATTTATGGTGCCATTACAGGAAAAGCAATGTATGCGAAAACACTTTCTCTTCCTGAAGCAATTCAAACTTGTAGGGAGGATTAGTATGCATACAAAACGAATTATTCCCTGTCTTGATGTAAAGGATGGAAAAGTTGTAAAAGGTATCAATTTCGTTGGATTAAAAGAAGTTGGCGACCCTGTAGATTTAGCAAAATCGTATTATGAACAAGGAGCCGATGAACTTGTATTTCTAGATATTACTGCTACGCATGAACAACGAGATACGATGGTAAAAGTTGTGAATGCCGTTGCGAAAGAAATCTTCATACCCTTTACGGTAGGTGGAGGAATTCGTAGCGTCGAGGATATTCGAAAGATGTTGTTGGCTGGTGCGGATAAAGTATCCTTAAACTCTGCTGCTGTACACAATAAGGAATTGATCAAAGAAGGTGCAGATATGTTTGGCTCCCAGTGTATCGTTCTAGCAGTCGATGGAAAAAAACGTGAAGATGGAACTGGTTGGAATGTCTATATCAATGGTGGACGTGTAGATACAGGTATGGATGTACTTGCGTGGATTAAAGAAGGAGTTGCGTTGGGGGCTGGAGAAATTCTACTAACAAGTATGAATGCCGATGGAACCAAACAAGGCTTTGATATTGAACTGTGTAAAGCTGTTCGAGACATGGTGGATGTCCCTGTAATTGCAAGTGGAGGATGTGGTACATTACAACACTTCGCAGATGTATTTGAACAAGAAGCAAGCGATGCGGCTTTGGCGGCTAGTATGTTTCATTATGGAGAGGTTACCATACAAGAAGTGAAGAAGTATCTCCAAGAGAAGGGAGTACCAGTACGTTTATGATAGAAATAAATTTTAAAAAAGGGAATGGACTAGTTCCAGTCATTGTACAAGATTACCAAAGTAATGAAGTGCTTATGTTAGCCTATATGTCTAAACTCAGTTTGGATATGACCATACAAACAAAAAAAGCGACCTATTATAGTCGCAGTCGAAATCGATTATGGATCAAAGGTGAAACAAGTGGACATTATCAATATGTAAAAGACATTCGTGTAGATTGTGATAACGATACAATCTTATTAAAAGTAGAACAAGTAGGAGCTGCCTGCCATACAGGCCATATTACATGTTTCTACCGTAATATGGAGGGAGAAGAAGTATGCGAGAACTAGATGTATTATATGAAACGATTTTAGATCGTAAAACAAATGGTGAAGAGGGTTCCTATACTTCTTATCTGTTTGAAAAAGGTTTGGATAAAATACTGAAAAAGGTTGGTGAGGAGTGTACAGAAGTCGTAATTGCCTCACTTACACAAACCAAAGAAGACCAAGTGAATGAAATTGGAGATTTGTTGTATCATTTAACAGTCCTTATGGTAGAAAAGGGAATTACGTTAGAAGATGTAAACGCAGAGCTAGAAAAACGTAGTAATAAAACGCATAATCTTAAAGCAGAGCGTAAACCAATTGAAAAACTATAGCCGATGATTCGGCTTTTTTCTTTGTAGAATAACACCTTTGATGAAAAATGATACATAATTTTCTGATACAATAGTAGTTGAAAAGAGGTATCTTATGAAAAATCAAGAATGTATACATTCATTATTATCTTATATAGAAGACCATCTATATGAACCTCTCACCATAGAAGAGCTAGCGAAACAAATGGGGTATTCCTCCTATCACTTACATAAACTATTTACGGGAGCATTTGAAATGAGTATCCATACATATATCGTTAGAAGAAGATTGAGTGAAGCCGCGTATTTCTTGGTACAAAGTGATATGAGTATTATAGAAATCGCCTTACAAGCAGGATATGAATCCCAACAAGCATTCCATAAAGCATTCAAAGGATTGTATCATAAAACTCCTGCTAGTTATCGAAAAAAAGGGAGCGGTTTTAAAGTACAAATGCCACTTACCTTATCAAATCCAACAACATTATCAACCTCCTATGAAATAGATGTCGTGGAGCTTGGGGCCTTAAAATTCGCTGGATTTCAAGGAGATTGCGCAAAAGGTTTTCAAGTGATCAGAAAATGCCATCATAATTTACATAAGTATAAAGATAATATTAGAACTAGAGTAAATACAGATTTTTATGTTGGTATCAATGATTATACAAACGCGAACTTTGATACAACACAACCTTCATTCCTCTATTTTACAGGGATACAAATACAAGAGGAACTTCAGAATTCAATGTTTTATATAAAGGATATTCCCGCATCTCGCTATCTTCGTTTTCGCTTCTACGCAAATCCGAAAGATTCCATGGAGCCCATAGCATATGCCATATATCACGAGTATCTTCCTTATACAACCTATTGTTGTAGTGAGCATTGTCCAATGGATATCATCTTTTATGAAGAAGTACATGGAAAAGAAAAGGAAGTAGAAATATCTTATCTTGTAGGAATTGATTGAATAATTTCACATAACTTCTATAAAGTTTGTTATAATAAGCGTAGCTATGAAACTTTACGAGGAGGATGTTTATGAGTTTGAAAATTGAAAATTGGAAGTTGCTTGTATTATCTATTTTCTATGTTATATTTTCTATTTTATCCTATATGATTACAAGAGATCAGTTCTTGAACTTCTTTATGATTGCGGGTATTTTATTAGCGCTTGTAGGATTATTTCAAATCTTGGTGTATTTCTTCAAGAAAGAGTATATGAAACCCAATGAGTATAGTTTTGCGTTTGGTATTCTATATGCGATTGCAGGATTGATTGTTGCCAGTAAGCCTGATGTTATTGTGGATAATTATCCTATTGTCATCAGTGGACTTATCGTTCTAGATAGTACCCTTCGTCTACAATATTCTATGAATCTATTCCGTTTACAAAATAGTCAATGGAAAGTAAATGCATTGTTGGCAGTGGTACCATTACTTCTTGGTATGGTGTTAATATTAGTCGATATGGAAGAAGGCTTCTTACATAATTATTTTAGTTTCTTATTGATTCTAGATGCAATCGCAAATTTCTATACGGTTATCTATTACAAGAAGATTGTGAAAGAATTTACTAGTAAGGGATATGATATGGTTAAAAATGAGGAACAAGAAGTCCTTGATGTAGAAGAGGTAAAGTAAAGAACTAGGCAAATTTGCCTAGTTCTTTATTTATTACGTACGATTTTTAGAAAGCGTTCTTTATATTCTTTTGCAAGGTCGTTATACTTGCTGTTATCTTCACTCGATACTTTTTTAATATTATGCTTCATCAAATATGCATCATATTCTTCTATTTCTAAATAGGTATGTTGTACGTACTTTTCTTCATCTCTTGGGGTGGGTTGTGAGATATCAATCGTTTGTCCATTTTTTAGATGTATTTCATAATAAAAATCTCCTGTATGTTGTCCAGTAAATGAGAATGTACGTTTTATAAAACCTGTTTCCACATGGTCTATATCCTCAAGTGTGTAGGTTTGATAGATGGGGGCATACCAACGCATTATTTTGATTTGATCTTTTGAGATGACATTAATGTTACTT
>JAVWJF010000008.1:0-8401 GCA_036639195.1 Longicatena sp. | reverse complement strand
TTATACATACATATAGCAGTATTAGGTTTGCTAGTAGAAAGAGCTTTTTAAATCTGCGAATTTTATTCCATATCATATTCCAAATCGCAATATCTTCATTTTCTGTATACTTATAGATTTTTGTACCACCGATTATAAATCCTTCAAACATAAAGATAAAGGATAAAAACGTATAGATGCGAGGCATAGACCACAACAGATAGTCATCCGGTATCAGAAAGTTTCGTTGTATAGAAGAAATGCAGTACATACCAAAGAAGGTAAGAATCAGCAACAGAATTACCATTCCAAAGATTTTCCAATTTCCTTTTTTTATTGCACGATACTCTTTACGATGTTTTGCATATTCAACCCATAGTAGTGTAATCAAGACAATATCAACACAAGAGAAAATAGTTAGAAGCAATGGATTTGCAATTGGATAATCATCAACGATGTATAAGAATAACCATAGGATGGGACCAGATAATATAAGTGTAGAAGCAATATAAAATGCCAAAGAATGTTGACCTATCATCGCGTAAAATTTGCTTACTTCTTTGAAATCTTCATCTTTAACATCCTGTAATGATGCATTATATGTTTCAATAGCAAGGCTATCTTTTTGTTCAAGTTCATGTAACATATCATGACAAAGAGCGATTTTAATCTCTTTTGTGAAGCGTTCTTCTTCAAGGACTGTTAATTGTTTCTGTAAGAGAGTATCCAATCCACAATTGTTCATTTGGTATTCTTTAATATCCGCGATAGAAATATCTAAACCTCGTAACAAGCGTATCAATTGTAACTCTTCTATACAAGATTCATCATACTCACGATAATCACTCGTGGTACGTTTTACTTCTAATAGACCCTTACTTTCATAATAGCGGATAGCTTTTGCGCTTAAGCCTGTACGCTCTTCTACTTCTTTTATTTGCATGACTCCACCTCTTTCCTCTTTATTAGATACCTTGACCTTAGGGAAAGGTCAAGAGAAATCATGAATTTTATAAAAAAACGTATGAATGTCATCATACGTTAATGAAACATATCTTTTTTCTTGAAAATCCATGTTGCGATAAACATAGCAATCACAGCAACGATTGTTGGGAACCACCATTGTGGAATAGGAAGTCCTGCAACATTCATACCATAGAAACTAAAGATAATATTAGGAATCGCCATAACAATGGTAATGACTGTTAAGATTTTCATTACGATGTTAAGGTTATTGGAAATAACAGAAGCAAAAGCATCCATAGTTCCAGATAATATATTAGAATAAATATTACACATCTCAATCGCCTGATGGATTTCGATTAATACATCTTCTAATAAATCCTGATCTTCTTCATATAGTTTTATCAAACGTCCTCGACTAATTTTATTCAACGTAACTTCATCTGTTTTTAATGAAGTAGAGAAATAAACGAGTGATTTTTCTAATCCTAACATTTGAATCAATTCTTTGTTTCTCATGGATTGATGTAACAAATGTTCTGTACGAGAAGATATACGGTCAATTTGACGTAGATAAATCAAGAAGCGTTGAGAAATGCGTAACAACAATAATAATAAAAATCTAGTTTTCATATCGGTGTTCATTCCACGAACTCTACCTCTTGCCATATCTTCTATGCTAAGGTTGTCGTATAAGGAAATTGTTATGATATACCCTTTCATAATCACAACACCAATTGGAAGTGTGGTATATAATAAGGTATTTTCTGTAATATTATCATCTTCTTCTGCACTAGGATAATCGACAATTACCAATGTTTGGTTTACATCATCATCATAATCAATATGTGAGCTTTCTTCTTCATCCAGTGAAGATTTAATAAACTCTGGCACGATGCCAATATCATTGATAAGATAATCGATTTCTTCCGTAGTAGGGGAAACTGCGTTGATCCAACAACCATGTTGTGGCTCTTCTATTTTTTTTGTGACATTATCAAAGGTCTTGTAAAATTCAAGCATATTTTTACCTCCTTTTTACAGGAGATAACGTAGGTAGTCTCCTGTAAATTGATTTTGAATGATATGTTGACCCGCGGGCTCTGGAGACATGACCTACACCTTCTTTCTATTTGCTTGTTAATTATAACACAATCTGTTTTTTAGGGATATGGAAAGAAAGTAAAAAATGAAAAAAAGGAATCCATAATAGATTCCTAAGGGTTAAATTTTGCGTTCAAAGCGATTTTTACCATTCCTTTTGGCAAGGTATAGAGCTTCATCAGCTTTACTAAGTAAGTTTTTGTAGTGTGTGTTTAATTCTATACGAGGCATAGACGCATACCCTATAGAAATTTCAATCTTTGTATCTTCTAGTGCATGATAAATTTCATTGATGTAAGACTGTATTTGTTCGTCTTCTTTGTTAATCGCGACACATAGAAATTCATCTCCTCCGTAACGATAAGGCATAATTTCATGATCTGCTTTTTCTATTAAAATTTCTCCGAGTGTATGTAAAGCCTCATCTCCATATAAATGGCCCAATGTATCGTTACACTCCTTGAAATTATCAATATCACACATGAGGATACTTATGGTATGAACGTTATTATTATTGAGAAGTTCTTTCATATCTTGTTCAAAAGAATTTCTATTTTTTAAACTAGTAACACTATCGTAGGTAGCACTTAATTGAAGGCTACTGTTTATCTTCATCATCTTATCCAATAAGAGTTGATCACGATAAGAGTCCGCTTTATCTTTTTTCATACGTTTTTCGCATTCTTCATTAACGATATAATACTTGTGATATAATTCTGCTAAATCATGTTCACTAGTGAATTTCTCAGTATACTTTATATAGTATTTCAATAAGAAAAGGTTTTCTTCTGTATTTTCAATTTTACATATCGATGCGAAAGTCTTCATTGCATGTATTGCCTGTTCTTTTGTGCCGATGGTCATCATGAGAAGTAAGATGTCTTCGTAAATGGTATACATCAGATGTGCTTCCATGGATTCTTTCTCTAAAACTTGCATCGTTTTTTCAATGGATGCTAAAGCTTCCTTATCATTTCCTTGCATATGAAAAACGATTGCCTCTAGGCCCCAATACATGGCAGGATAGATACTTACTTCTTCCATTATCTTTAAATACTTTTTCGCATCCGTTAGATTATGTGTCTCTACGTAACATGTAATAATATTAGCAAGGATAATGGTTGAATTACGACGAAGGAAATGGGTCGCATATTGAGTCATTAGTTCATAGGATTCAATATAATAGTGAAGTGCTTCATGATAATCTTCGCATTGTTGAAAGACAAGAGCGATATTATTTAAAAGTCCAGCTTTGCGTTCATAATGATTGATTTCCTCACATATATGTAATGACTGGCAATAATAACTTATGGCAGTATGATAATCGGACATCATATTGTAATAGATTCCACATAGCATATATAACTGGGAAGTCTCTTCTTTATTATGTTCCACTTTATGAGCTAATGCTTCATACATGTATTTATGACAGTCTTTGTTATCACGTTTGGCGACAGAGTAGTCCAAAAGATATACATAAGCAATGTAAATCCCTTCATAATCCTGATTTTTACGGGAGTCATCCAAAAGCTGAAGGCAGAGCGTTTTTTCTTTTTCAAGATCTTGAAAGCGTGCGTCTTTTAAATCAGTTTTAAACTGTTGGTAATTTGATTCCTCCATGGTGGAACCTCCTTTATCTGTGCTTTAGTAGTAGATAGATTCTTTTATCTTCTTACATACTTTTTGGCCAGCTAGTTTTTCGATTATAAGGAATGCAAAGTCTATAACTGCCGCTGCAGATCTTCCTGTAATTAGGTTCCCATCACTTACAGCGTATGTATCAATATATGTTCCTTGGAAGTCTTCGTTCATAGATGTAAAGCATGTATAGTTCTTACCTTTTAGGTAACCAGCTCTACCAAGTATGGTTGGGGCAGCACAAATCGCAGCGACCATTTTATCTTTTTCTATGAATTCACGAAGGATATTCATCACTTGTTCACTTGACTCTAATCGTTGATAGTGAGGACCTCCTGGCAAAAACAACACACCATATTGTGAAGTATCCACATTTGTTAAAGAATGCAAATTGCTTAAAGTGATATCAAAACGTCCAGTTGCCTGTACATTATCGATTGCATATACATCAATTTCAATACCTGCTCTTCTTAATAGGGCAATGGTACCTACTGCCTCTAATTCCTCAAAGCCATCACTCATAATACATAAAACTCTCATTCGAATACACCTCTTTCTATATTTATTATACACCCATTTTTTGTGACTTGGAATTATTCCATAGAAGAAAAGAATATAGTAGTGTAATGGAGGTATATAATGGATAAGTTAATATATATGAATGAGGTAGCAAATTCTTTCGTATGGGGAAAATATATGATTTTGTTTTTATTGTTTATTGGGGCGTTGTTGATGATTAGAACACGGTTTCTTCCATTTTGTCATATGCGTTTGATCATAAAAAAGACATTGGGTTCGTTAGGGAAGAAATCTCATAAAGCAGGAGTGACTTCCTTTCAAGCGGTGTCTACCGCATTAGCAGGAACTCTTGGCGTGGGAAGTATTGTGGGGGTTGCGACTGCCATAACAATGGGTGGTGCTGGGGCTTTGTTTTGGATGTGTATCAGTGCGATCCTAGGTATGATGACCAAATATGGGGAAGTGGTGCTTGCGATTATCTATCGAGAAAAAACGCCAGAAGGATATTTAGGGGGACCGATGACAACCTTAGAAAAAGGATGTCGATTACCTTTTTTAGGAATTCTCTTTGCGTTATTTTGTATCTTTGCCTCTTTTGGTATTGGCAATGTAACGCCTGCTAATACCATCATGGAATCCATACAAGCATATCTTGATGTACCTACCTTGCTTGTGGGTCTTTTGATTGCGGTTGTTGTTGCGTTGGTGATATTTGGAAAAGGCAATGCGATTATGCGCTTTAATGAAATAATGATTCCCCTAATATCTATCATATATATAGCTGCGTGCATATATTTGATCGCAAGCAATGGGGATAAAATTATTTCTGTTTGTTGTTTGATATGGGAAGATGCTTGGAATCTTTCATCAGGAGTAGGAGGCGTAGGAGGGTTTGCGATTAGTCGTGCGATTCATTATGGGATTGCACGAGGTGTTTTTTCCAACGAGGCTGGTATGGGAAGTTCTCCTATATCACATGCAGCTGTCGCTGATGTGCATCCTGTAGAACAAGGGTTTTGGGGAATCTTTGAAGTATTCTTCGATACAATTGTGGTATGTGTACTTACAGGATTTATGATTTTAACGAGTGGTCTGTATGAGAGTGGGTATGATGGAGTAGCCCTCACCATTCAATGTTTTGAACAAGGATTTGGTTCCATTGGTGGGATCCTTTTTGCGATTTCTATTTTATCATTTGCGATTCCATCCATTGTTGGTTGGTACTATTATGCAAGTGAATGTATCCGTTATTTATTTACTGGGAAATGGATGTTACATGTATATCAATTCATATTTTTAGCGTTGTTAATCATTGGTCCACAACTAGATTTAAACTTTGTTTGGAACGTTGCGGATACGTTAAATGGCTTTATGGCAATCCCTAATTTACTTTCTATTTTAATTTTGAACAAAGATGTGGTAAAATGTACGCAAGAATATATTGCCCAGTATAGGAGTGATTAAATGAAGGTTATCATTGCTTGTGACTCTTACAAGGGCTGTATGACATCCAAGGATGTCGCTATGCAGATAGAAGATGGAATCCATGAAGTAGATCCTACGATTGAAACCCTTTCCTATGTCATCGCAGATGGCGGGGAAGGAACCGTAGAAGCATTTTATGAAACAATGCATGGAGTAAAACAGCCGGTAAATACCACAGATGCATACGGAAAGAAAATCAAAAGCGAATACACAATCATTGAGGATGGTCAAACTGCTGTCATAGAAGTTGCCAATATTATTGGTTTAAACATGTATGAGCGAGAAAAGCGCACACCTTTTTTTGCGAGCAGTTATGGAGTAGGCACTGTTTTGTTAGACGCAGTGGAAAAAGGTTGTAAGAAGATTATTATAGGATTAGGAGGTAGTGCTACCAATGATGGTGGTATGGGACTTTTACAAAGTCTAGGTGCTAGATTTTATGATATGAACCATAAATACTTATCTCCACAGGCAATCAATCTTGAAAAGATACGATACATCGATTTTCATCGTTTGAATGACTTAAAAGATATTGAGTTGATTGCGGCTTGTGATGTAAAAAATCACCTATTAGGTGAAGAAGGCGCAACCTATATATTTGGAAAACAAAAAGGATTCTTTCCAAATCAGCTAAAGAAAATTGATCAAGGAATGGAAAATTATCGTTTTCAAATTCAACGTTATACAAATATAGACATTAATTCTTTTGAAGGTGGAGGTGCCGCTGGTGGTATTGGCGCAGTGCTGATAGGTTTGTTGCATGCGACTATGCATCCAGGGATTGAATTGTTATTGAGCTATAGTGATATGGAAGAACAAATCAAAGACTGTGATTTGTTAATCACAGGAGAGGGACAAAGTGATCAACAGACTATGTTTGGAAAAGTTCCTGTTGGTATTTTGAATATGGCAAAAAAACATGAGAAACCATGTGTTTGTATTAGTGGGGCATTGGGTATCGGGTATCAGAATTTATATGATTTAGGGTTCATTGGAATCTATAGTATTGCGGATCGTGCAATGACTTTTCAACAAGCACTGGCAAATGCACCAGAAAAATTAAAGAATGCAACCTATGCAATCATGAAAACAATTTTGTATTATGCAAAATAATCATGATTGTTTTTAATAATCTATGATGCGTAGAACATATCTATGAGTTGTAGGTAGGTACTTTGTGTATCTTCCTATATAATAGAAATAGAAAGAGGGTGTGTATATGGATAAACTTTTATTTGCGAATAAAGTAATGGAATTACGAAAGAAACAAGGATTGACTCAACAACAACTTGCGGATAGATTACATGTTACAAATAAGGCAATCAGTCGTTGGGAAACGGGAGAAGGATTTCCTGACATCATGTTATTAAAACCCTTGAGTGAAGCACTTGGTATTAGCTGTGATGAATTATTAAGTGAACACGTTAGCTATACAGACATTAAGAAAAGTGATATACAGAAATATATACCATATGGAGTAGCTGCATTATCTTTGTTGTTCTATTATATTTTAGGTAAGCTTAGTGTGCCTTTTATCTTATCATTCTTTATATTGTTGGCAGGACTATGGGCATCTTGTTATTTAATTATTCATCATACAAATAAAGAGAAGTTACCTAGTCTTATTCGCTTTGATGCAGTGATGTTATATTTTCCAGTGGCATCCCTGTTTCAAACAATCACAATGATATGGTATATCTTGAAACAAAGTGGATTTTCTCTACAAGGGATACTTTTTAACTTCAATATGATAAATTATGGTTCAGATATTTTAGGTAATTCTATGGAGATGATCGACAATACTATTCTTATTTATATATTTGGTTATATTGGTGCGCTTGTAAGTATCCTAGTTCTTTACCATTTGATGAAAAACTATAGCATTCAACATTATGAAATTGCATGGTATGGAATAAGGATAAACAAAAAAGATGGTAGTGGCTGTTTTAACCAGTTACAGGATTCCACAGAACGTAATGTAAAAAGGGTTTGTTATGTGCTGTGTGCAGTTGTATTTCTAATGATCATCGCAACGATTATATATCAGTACTTTTCTCTATTGAATCTACAATTTATCCCTAACGAACTAGAAGGGGGATATGGAAATCGTGAAGTTGCTATAGAAACTATGGCAGTTTGTAAACGATATTTATATGTACTTGTTGGAATAAGTGGAATTGTGCCATTGGTTGGACTTGTAAAATGTAAAAGTAAACTTGTATATAAATTTGCGCTTATATGGCTATGGGTATACTGTACTGGTATCATCTTCTTTACAACATTAGAGAAAGATATTTATGTAAAAGCTCCTATGTTGTGGATACTTGTGGGTATTGTGATCGTAGGAATGATTTGTGTGTATCAATTTCGAAAGAGGAACAAAGAAGTATAAATAAGAAGGTCTTATACAATCTTGAATTGTACAAGGCCTTTTTCGTATACATAAAATTAAATATTCGATATATGAAAACAATGATAAAATAAACATAGATATTTATACTTATTTGGTTGATGGTAATACTTCTATCCAAGATTGGAAAAAATCAATTTCTGTATCTGTGATTAAATATCTTCCG
Source organism: Longicatena sp. (assembly GCA_036639195.1). Taxonomy (GTDB): domain Bacteria; phylum Bacillota_I; class Bacilli_A; order Erysipelotrichales; family Erysipelotrichaceae; genus JAVWJF01. The sequence continues at coordinate 137 of JAVWJF010000008.1, read as the reverse complement.
ATGATTGAACCAATGCATTGAGTAAAAGACAAGAAATCCATTCATGCCGTAAAGGATCACCTTTGAATTGGTTATTTTTACTGAGGAGTTTCTGCTGAAATAAAACCGTTGCTTTGCCCCAATCGTGAAGTAACGCG
>JAVWJF010000007.1:6690-26965 GCA_036639195.1 Longicatena sp. | reverse complement strand
GTAATAAGTTATATCATTTGAAATTACGCAAAGATAAATAAGAAATAAAAAACTATAATATAAACTAACACTATCTATTTATGATTAATGTAACTAAAGCCAAATACAATATTTTATAATTTAGTAAATTTGAATTAATCTATATATTTCATGACTATATTTTATTAAAGATTATTATTTAGTTTCCTAATAGAATCTGTTGTATACTACCTCTTTTATATGGTAGCATAACAGTATTTGGAATTGTAGTAGTTTCACAAAATATTTGTGCCCGCGTGCAAGGGAATGGAGGAAATAATGAAAAAAATATTATGGAAGAATTTAAATGCAAAGGAAAAATTTATTCGTTTTAAAAAAACATCATGGTTGGGATTAACTGCAATTATCGTATCTTTTTGGAAATTAGAGCTATCTACTGCCTTAGTGATTACGGCTGTATTGATTGTAGGGTATATATTCTCTTTTAAAGAATTAAAGAAATTATCAAATATATATGATAGTTAAAAGGGCAGTATGTAAAATTCCAATAACAATACTAACATGAGCATTTTTGAAGTCGATGAGTAGATACAGGAGAAAATGGTGAAAACACATTCTATCATAGAATTTAAGGATAAAAGCACACACTTTAAAGGGGAAGAATGGTATTTAATGTGCTTGAGTAATTACTGGTTTCAGATGCAAGTAATGATACAATATGGTAAGTGATTGAATCTAAACCTAATTTTTAAAATAATACAATGACTTTTTAAACTATAAACAAGAGTATGATTTGAGAAGGTAATTAGAGTGATATTGCTGTGGTGAATGCTGCAGCAAATGGGAATAGAATAAGGGTTACAATTACTGATTCAAAGCTTTGTTATACATCCTATTCACAAATAGTAACTTTCAAGGAGGTATCATAAATGCGAGAGCAGCTGACATTTTTCTTACATAAGTTTTTCTTTTCTGCATTAAATATGTTGCTAGTTGTCGTTATATCATTATTGTTGAGTAAAAATGATGATGTTTGGCAGCAAGTTCCTATCATCATAGGAGTTTGCCTTCTACTTGATATGATTATAACTTTTATATATACATTACTACATTATCGCAAGTAAGAGATTTTAAAATAATGCGATATATTATAATAGGATGTTGAAAATTGAGTTTATAAGAAAACATATCAGGGGATAAACAGTAAATCTTATGAAACGACTAATCAGTGCAGTTGATTCTGGTGCAAACAAGGTGAATGCACAAAATGCGTATAATTATTTTTACAGTAGCAAACCTTAATTAGGGACAAAGAAAACTAGTATATATCAAATTCAAAGGAGACTAACAAAATGGAAGAAAATAATAAACCAACAGAAGAACAATGGGTTACTAAAGAAGAAACAAAGAAAATTGGAAAGTATTTTATCCAAGCAATTATTTCCACATTGCTATTCTTTATATTTATGTATTTGATAACAAATCTAGGAAATTAGCACGTAAATGATTATGTATATGAGATAAGCATGAAATACTATGTTTATCTCTTTCTTGAGTTACTGGAGGAAAGGAGGGTCTATATGAGTACAAAAAAGCTACTTTGGGGTGTTGTGTTTTTAATTGATATCGTATTCATGGGGTATGCACTTTATTACACCTTTACAAAGATTAGTATTCAATCGGTTTTATTGACGATCATTACAATTGGAATGCTCGTATCATCTGTCTTTAAATATTTGAAAGAACGTGAGAAAGGCAATGTGTAATTACCTTTTGTAATAGAACAAGATTAAAATTTGTATATATAGTGTTAGAAATGAAGGAGGGGCATTGTATGCAAGCAAGCCTTATTAGTTTTATCATACTACTTTTAGTTTATATAGTTCTAAAGGTAATCGTTTATAAAAAATACAAAGCAGGGAATCAAATATTTCTAGTCTTGCATACAACAAGATTTAGATGGATACTGATAGGAATTACTGCGTTGCTTATAAGTTCTATCTTTTTTGGAATTAGCTATATGTATGCCTTACTATGGCTAGTGGGAATTCAGTGTGTAGATATGGTATTGTTTATTGGTAGTAAACAAGTGTAGGAAGGGTTTGTGAAGAGCTCTTCTTTTCTATTTGAAAAGGAAACTAGAAAGTGGAAATGCGTTTTAAAATACTATAGAATAGTACTATATGAGGAAGTGATGTTATGATTTTATTTGTAAGTGGTCGTTGTGATATACCAGCATATTATAGTACATGGTTTTTTACTCGTTTAGAAGAAGGATTCGTGGATGTTAGAAATCCATTTAATCCGCATCAGATTTCTAGAATACAATTGAATCCACAAAATATTGATGTGATTGTGTTTTGTACAAAGAATCCAATTCCTATTATGAATAAGCTAGATGAGGTTCCTTTTCCATTTCAAATGCAAGTTACATTCACTCCCTATAGAGAAGATATAGAACGTTTACCTAATAAGAAAGAGATTCTAGAAAGTATTCTTACGCTTGCGGATAAATTAGGTGAAGATCGACTAGTTGTTCGTTATGATCCAATATGCTTAAGTGAGGTATACACAATAGAGTATCATGAAGTTGCGTTTACGAAGCTTTGTAAAACATTACAGGGGCGTGTAGGAAAAATTATTATTTCTTTTGTGGATATGTATAAGAATACAAAAGCGAATATGGAAACGATGCGTATGGTGGAAATGAGTGAAGCTTCTATGCGTAAGATAGGAGAGGTGTTTGGTAAAATTTCGAAACAATATGGGATACGTGTACAGACATGTGCTGAGAAAATTGATTTAAGTGAGTTTGGTATTATAAAAGGATTGTGCATGGATCAAAAAGAACTTGAGAAGATTGCGGGACATTCTCTTTCTCATATCAAAGGAAAGGGAGTACGCGATACTTGTGCGTGTATGAATAGCGTTGATATTGGAGATTACAATTGTTGCGCACATCATTGTTTGTATTGTTATGCAAATTATGATGCTAAACAGATTGAAAATAGAATGAAACTGCATGATCCCAAAAGCAGTGTATTAATTGGACGTATAGAAGCGGAAGACTATATCGTAGAGAGGAAAGAAAAGAGTGTATTACAAGATACGTTATTTTAGTTAATATATTATCCAATTATTGACAATATAGTAAAAATAAGATAATATATTATCTATGATAGATATATATAAAGTAAAGATGGCTCCAGATTATCAAAAAGAAATTGTTGAAAATGTCCGGAATAGAAGAAAGGAAATGAAATTGAGTCAAGAAGGTTTAAGTAGAAAATCCGGTGTAAGTTTGGGATCTATAAAACGATTTGAAAATAGTGGAGAAATTTCATTATTTTCTCTAATCAAAATCGGTATGGCGTTAGAGTGTCAAAATGATTTTTCGCAATTGTTCCAGAAAAAGAAGTATCAAAGTATTCAGGAGGTAATTGATGATCAAATATAAAAAATTAGAAGTATATTATAATTCATCATGTGTGGGAACTTTAGCCATTATGAAGGATGGTAGAATTGCGTTTGCCTATGATGATGAATGGCTTCTTCATGGTTTTAGTATATCTCCATTTTCTTTGCCTTTAGAAAGTGGTGTGTTTGAACCAAAGAGTTATGAACCATTTGATGGACTGTTTGGAGTTTTTTATGATAGTTTGCCAGATGGGTGGGGAAGATTATTGGTTGATCGATTATTGCAAAGTAAAGGTGAAAATCCAAATGAGATAACAAGTCTAGATCGTCTTGCGATTGTTGGCGAATCAGGCATGGGAGCTTTATCTTATAAACCAATATATGAATTACATAAAGAGAGTGAGATTATTGATTTTGATTATTTAGCAAATGAATGCAAGAAAATTTTGAATGATGAGAAAAGCGGAACATTGGATGAGTTGTTTTTCTTGGGAGGTTCTAGTGGAGGTGCTAGACCTAAGATATTGACAAAGATTCATAACGAAGACTGGATTATAAAGTTTCCATCTGCAATGGATCATGTAAATATTGGAGAAATGGAGTATTCATATAACAAATGTGCAAGAGCGTGTGGTTTGAATATACCTTCATTTCAGTTATTTGCTTCTAAACAATGTAGTGGATATTTTGGCGTCCAACGATTTGATCGCATGAAGGATAGCCATACAAATGAAGTAAAAAAGCTACATATGATAAGTGTCAGTGCTTTGTTAGAAACAAGTCATCGAGTTCCTAGTCTGGATTATACTATTTTAATGAAATTAACTATGATGTTAACCAACAATCATGAAGAGTTAATAAAAATGTATCGCTTGATGTGTTTTAATGTGTTTGGACATAACCGAGATGATCATAGCAATAACTTTAGTTTTATATATGATGATACAATTCGAACGTGGATTCTATCACCTGCATATGACTTAACATATAGCTATTCCATAGGTGGAGGACATGCGACGAGTGTTCATGGAAATGGTAAAAATCCAGATATCAATGAATTATTAGAAGTTGCGTTAGAGGCAGGGATTGATAAAGGAAAGGCATTGATTATCATAAAGCAGATGAAAGAAACAATAAAACGTATGTTGAAAGAATATTTGTAAGCATATATCATTTAAACATTCAAATTTTTTATTATGAGAAAATGCGGTAGAATATAAAAAAAGGTGTACGATATGAAAATGATATTACACGTGAATGTGAAGCCTACAAAAGAAGATGAACATATGACAAAAATTTTTTTAGAAGCGGTGAAATGGGAAATCAAAAAAATACTTTGAAGAGGTACCCAATTGCGAAGTATGATGGGCGCAAGAAAAAAGGATATCTAGAGTATCTGGATGTAAGTAAAATATATGATTTCTAATAGAAAAGTGTATTATATCGCGAGTAAGATTTCAAAAGTAAATAGGTAAGGTATAAAAAGAGATAAAATGTAAGCGTATTTCATTTTAGGTAGGTAAGAAATAGTAAAAGATTGCGTGAATTGCTATTGTAATAAATAAAGAATTTTAGTAAAATAGAAGAGTATTGACGATCGCTTGTATATATCCCGAAATATGGTCGGGAAGTTTCTAGCCCTTTACCTTAAATGAGGGGACTACAAGCAAACGGATATGTCTAACGTATCGAATAACGGAAGGCGTACTTGTTTGCTTGTGCAAACAGGTACGTCTTTATATTTGTATAGGAGGTCTTACTTATGGTCTTAAGTAGATACGCTATAACAATTACACAACATACGCGTTTTTAAGTGTACATATTGGGAAAAAAGCAATATGTATTTTTTTATTTCTAGGAGGAGAAAACTATGAAAAACAACAAACCACTTGTATCAATCCTTATGGGAAGTCGTTCAGACTTACCTACTATGGAAAACTGTTTTAACCAATTGAAAGAGTTCAATATTCCATTTGAAGCTCATGCTTTATCTGCACATCGTACACCGAATGAAGTAATCGCGCTTGCGGAAGGCGCAAAAGATCGTGGCATTAAAGTGATCATTGCGGCAGCTGGTGGAGCGGCACACTTAGGTGGCGTAATTGCTTCTAGTACAACACTACCAGTGATTGGTGTTCCTATTCAAACAAGTGCATTAGGTGGTATGGATTCTTTACTATCTACGGTACAAATGCCTGGAGGAATCCCTGTAGCAACTGTTGCGATTGGAAAAGCAGGTGCAAAGAATGCAGCAATTCTTGCGGCTCAAATAATTGCTTTATTTGATGAAGATATGGCAAACAAAATGGTGGAATTTAAGAAGTCTATGGCTGACAAAGTAGTCGCAGATTCTGTTATTGAAGTAGAATAGAAAGGGTAGAGTGAAATCTATGAATTATCGTGTTTTCGTAAAGAAGAAAGAAGCATATCAAGTTGAATCAGATTCTTTGTTTCATGAGTTAAAGCAGAATCTAAGTTTACATAGTTTAGAGGGAGTAGAACTCTACAATACCTATGATATTTTTCATGGAGATGATAGAGATTTAAAGTTGTTGAATGAAAAGGTTCTTTCCGAGAAAGTAACAGATGTTGTTTATGATTCTATTGATTTAAGTGGAAAAACATTTATTGCATATGAATGTTTACCAGGACAGTATGATCAACGAGCTGATAGTGCACAACAATGTCTTATGTTGTTAAATAATAAACAAGATGTAGTTATTAAGAGTGGACGTATTGTTGTTTTAAATGGAGCTTTGACACAACAAGATGTGGATGCTGTAAAAAAATATTTAATTAACCCAGTAGAAAATCGTGAGAAAGATTTGAACGTATTGGGATATGAAGAAGATGTGGAAATCGAAGCTGTACCAGTATTAAAAGGATTTTGTGAATTGGATGATGCTGGATTAGAGGCGTTGCGTAGTGAACAAGGGTTGGCTATGACACTTGCTGATGTATTGCACATTCAAGCTTATTTTAGAGATGAGGAACACCGTGATCTTACCTTAACGGAGTTGAAGGTGTTGGATACGTATTGGTCAGATCACTGTCGTCATACGACGTTTGAAACGATTTTACAAAATGTAAAGTTTGATGCAGGTTCTTTACAGGATACGATGCAGAAAGCGTTTGATACATATTTGAACTTACGTGAAGAAGTACACGGTGGAAAGAAAGTCATGACATTGATGGATATGGCTACGATTGCTGGAAAGTATTTACGTAAAAAAGGAAAATTGGATGATATGGAAGTAAGCGATGAAATCAACGCTTGTTCTGTAGAAATCACAGTTGACGTAGATGGAGAAGATCAACAATGGTTGTTGATGTTCAAGAATGAAACACATAACCATCCTACAGAAATAGAACCATTTGGTGGAGCAGCTACATGTTTAGGTGGGGCTATTCGTGACCCATTGTCAGGAAGAAGTTATGTATATCAAGCAATGCGTATTACGGGAGCTGGTGATATCACAAAAGATATCAAAGAAGCACTTCCTAACAAACTACCGCAATCACGCATTTCTAAAGGGGCTGCGGCAGGTTATTCTTCTTATGGAAACCAAATCGGTTTGGCTACAACCTATGTAAAAGAAATCTTTAATGATGGGTATGTCGCAAAACGTATGGAAGTAGGAGCTGTTGTTGGTGCTGCGCCAAAAGATAATGTAGTACGTAAGACACCAGCTGCAGGAGATATTGTTGTATTGATTGGTGGAGCTACTGGACGTGATGGTGTTGGTGGAGCTACAGGTTCTTCTAAAGAGCACAACGATACATCACTTACAAAATGTTCTTCTGAAGTTCAAAAGGGAAATGCTCCAATCGAACGTAAACTACAAAGATTATTCCGTAATCCAGTAGCGACTCGTTTGATCAAAAAAGCAAATGACTTTGGTGCTGGTGGTGTTTCTGTTGCGGTTGGAGAAATCGCAGATGGATTGATCATTGATTTGGATAAAGTACCAGTAAAATACAATGGTTTATCAGGCACAGAGTTAGCAATTAGTGAATCTCAAGAACGTATGGCTGTATTGATTGAAAGTGATAAGTTCGATGAATTCAAACAATTGGCATATGAAGAAAACTTAGATGCATGTATAGTTGCGGTTGTTACAGAAGAAAAACGTTTGGTAATTAACTTCCATGGTGAAGAGATCGTAAATATCTCTCGTGCATTCTTAGATACAAATGGAGTACGTGGACTTCAAGATGTATTGGTTACAGAAGGACTTACTACAATGGATCCATTCCACAGTAGCGTAAACAATATCAAAGAAAACTTAAAACAACCAAATGTAGCATCACAGATTGGATTGGCAGAAATGTTCGATTCATCTATCGGTAAATCTACGGTTATGATGCCATTTGGTGGAAAATATCAATTAAGCGAGACGGAAGGTAGTGTACAAAAATTACCTGTCTTTGGATTTACAAATACTTGTAGTATTATGACACACGGATATCATCCAGAAGTGTCTTTATATTCACCATATCTTGGGGCTGCTTATTCTGTTGTTGAAGCACTCGCTAGAGTTGTGGCGATGGGTGGTAATTATGCAACTTGTCGTTTGACAAATCAAGAATACTTCGAACGATTGAATGACCATCCTGAAAAATGGGGAAAACCAATGCAAGCTTTATTAGGTTTGATTGAAGCAGAAATGGCATTTGAAACACCAGCAATTGGTGGAAAAGATTCTATGTCAGGTACATTCAATGATATTACGGTACCTCCAACATTGATTACATTTGCAGTTACTACAGAAAAGACAGCGAATATTATATCTCCTGAATTTAAGAAGGACGGAAGCTATATTTATTTGGTAAAACATACACCAAATAAGAACATGACTCCAAATTACGATATGTTAAAGAAGAACTTTACAACAGTTCGTAATTTGATTTTGAACAATAAAGTAATGAGTGCTTCTACTGTGAAATTTGGTGGTATTAGTGAAGCTTTATGTAAAATGAGTTTTGGTAATAAAATTGGTGTTGATGTTACTACAAAAGAAAATGTATTTGATCTTTCTTTAGGAAGCATCATTGTAGAAGCAGATTTGCCTTTAGATGAAGAAAACTTCATCCTATTAGGAACTACAACAAATAACGATTGCATTAAGATCAATGAAGAAACAATTTCAATTGAGGAAGCTATTTCTGTTTGGTGTGAACGTTATGATGCCTTGTATCCAATGCATGTAAATGCAAAAGAACAAACGATTGAAACACCAGTTTATAAGGCAACAGAAGTGAAGAAAGCACGTAAGACTTACGAGCATCCAAAAGTTATCATTCCGGTATTCCCAGGGCAAAACTGTGAATATGACACAAAACAACAATTTGAAAGAGCAGGAGCAGAAGTAGAAGTCTATGTATTCAATAACTTGAACGTAGAAAGTATCGAACGTTCTTTAAAAGAATTAAGTGAAAAGATTGCGGCTGCGCAAATCTTGATGATTGTTGGAGGATTCTCTAGTGGAGATGAACCTGATGGAAGTGGTAAATTCATTGCGAATGTATTAAGCAATCCATCTGTAAATGAAGCAGTTCAAACATTGTTAGCAAACGATGGTTTAATCTTAGGGATCTGTAATGGATTCCAAGCATTGATCAAATCAGGACTGTTACCTTATGGTGATATCACAAAACTAAGTGAAGATTCTCCTACATTGTTTAGAAACGATATCAATCGTCATATAAGTCACATGGCTTCTACTCGTATTACTTCTAATAAATCTCCTTGGTTAGCGGGATTTGAACCAGGTGCAACACATAGTGTTGCCATGTCACATGGAGAAGGTAAGTTTGTAGTAAGTGAAGAAATGGCAAAACAATTATTTGAAAATGGACAAGTTGCAACACAGTATGTAAATCTTGATGGAAATCCTACGATGGATGGAACTTACAACTTGAATGGATCTACTTATGCAATTGAGGGTATTACATCTGCGGATGGAAGAATCCTTGGTAAAATGGGACATAGCGAACGTTATGAAGAAGGACTCTTTAAAAATATAGCTGGAGATAAGAACCAAAACATCTTTAAAAACGGTGTTGACTACTTTAAGAAGTAAGAAAGTGAGTATACAATATATGAATGAAGTAAGAGATGAATTCCTTTCAAGGGAATTACATGAAGAATGTGGTGTCTTTGCCATATACAATAACTCGGATGCCGCATCCCTATCCTATTTTGGATTACATGCACTTCAGCATCGTGGACAAGAAGCTGCAGGTATTGCGGCTTGTGATACAGGTGGGGAAATCAACTGTTATAAAGGAAAAGGCTTGTTAGCGGAGGTTTTCAATAATGATATTATGAAGACCTTGCCAGGTCATCATACAATTGGACATGTTCGTTATTCCAAAGCGGATGCAAACCAATTGGAAAATGTACAACCAATTATGGTTCGTTCCCATGCAAACTCATTTGCAGTTGCGCATAATGGACAAATCGTAAACGCTCCAGAATTAAAGAATGAATTAGAAGTGAAAGGAAGTATCTTTCAAGGAATCAGCGATTCAGAATTACTTGCACACTGGATTCAGGTTGAAAAAGGAAACTTCGTAGAAAAGATTAAGAAATCTTGTGAACGATTCGAAGGGGCATTTGCATTTGTTATCTTAACAAATGATGCGGTATATGCAATTCGTGATAAGAATGGACTTCGTCCAATCGCATTAGCAAAATTAAGTGAAGGTGGATACTGCGTAAGTAGTGAAACTTGTGCTTTCGATATCGTAGGAGCTACCTATATTCGTGACATTCGTCCTGGAGAAATCGTAAAGATTGATAAAGAGGGTGTTCATAGTTATCAATATACAAGTGAAATTCAATATAAGATGTGTGCAATGGAGTATATTTACTTTGCACGTCCTGACAGTAATATCGATGGTATCAATGTGCATACTGCACGTCGTTTATCAGGTAGAGCATTGGCACGTAGAGAAGATGTTGAAGCAGATATCGTAATTGGTGTTCCTGATTCTTCTATTTCTGCAGCGATTGGATTTAGTGAAGAAAGTGGACTTCCTTATGAAATCGGTTTGATTAAAAATCGTTATGTAGGAAGAACCTTCATTCAACCAACACAAAAACAAAGAGAACGCGGTGTACGTATGAAATTGTCTGCCGTTAAATCTATAGTAAAAGGAAAACGCGTCTTTATGATAGATGATTCTATCGTTCGTGGGACAACAAGTAAACGTATCGTACAATTGTTAAAAGAAGCAGGCGCAACAGAAGTACATGTTCGTATTTGTTCTGCACCATTGGTCAGTCCATGCTTCTATGGAGTGGATACTTCAACGTATGATGAGTTAATCTCTGCACGTTTAAGCCATGATGAATTATGTAACTTTATCGGAGCTGATTCTTTACGCTTTATGGGTGTTGAAGAAATGGGAGAAGCATTTGGTACAAAGAACTTGTGTACTGCTTGTTTCGATGGTAAATATTGTACTAGCTTATATAGCTATGGTGATGTTTTGGAAAGTGAGAAGAAAAAATGAGTGATAAATATAGAGAAGCCGGTGTCGATTTAGAAGCTGGTTATGAATCCGTAAGACGTATCAAAAGTCATGTTGCACGTACACAAATCAAAGGTTCTATTGATTCTTTAGGTAGCTTTGGAGGAATGTTTGATTTAAGTATCTTACAAATGAAAGAACCAGTACTTGTATCTGGAACAGATGGTGTTGGTACAAAACTTATGTTAGCATTTGATGTAGACAAACACGATACAATTGGGATTGATGCAGTTGCGATGTGTGTGAATGATGTATTGGTACAAGGAGCTATGCCTATTTATTTCCTTGATTATATCGCAGTTGGAAAAAATCACCCTGTACAAATCGAACAGATTGTAAAAGGTGTTGCGGATGGTTGTGAGTTATCACAGTGTGCTTTGATCGGTGGGGAAACTGCAGAAATGCCGGATATGTATCATGATGGTCATTATGATATTGCGGGATTTTGTGTAGGAGTGGTGGAAAAGAGCAAGTTGTTAGATGGAAAAAATATCGCAGCAGGTCAGACCTTAATTGGGCTTCCTTCTAGTGGATGCCATTCTAATGGATTCTCTTTAATTCGTAAAGTTTTATTGAAAGATGCAAATTTAGATATTAAGAAAACATACGGTGGATTCGATAAACCATTAGGTGAAGTGTTGTTAACTCCAACAAAAATTTATGTAAAAGCAATCAAACACTTACTTACAAATAATGTAGATATCAAAGGGATGTCTCATATCACTGGTGGTGGATTCTATGAGAATGTTCCAAGAATGTTAAAAGAAGGATTAGGTGTAAGTATTGATACAACAAGCTTCCCTAGACCAGAAGTATACAACTTAATTATGAAAACAGGTGGTATTCCTGAAAAAGAAATGTACAATGTTTTCAATATGGGGATTGGTTTCATTATGGCAGTAAATAATGAAGACGTAGAAAAAGTACAAAGCTTATTAAAAGAAATCAATGAAGAATCTTATGTAATTGGTGAAGTCACAAGCAGTGGAAGTGTGGATTTGAAATGGTAAGCATTGCAATATTTGCCAGTGGAAATGGTTCTAATTTCGAAAATATCGTGAACCAGATACAGGCAAAAAAAGTTACAAGTGCTGTTTGTAAAGTTCTCATCGTAGATAAAGAAAAGGCTTATGCAATACAGCGTGCAAAACAACTACAAATTCCTTGTGTTTATGTAAACCCAAAAGAATATGCATCAAAAGAAGACTATGAAACAAAGATTTTAGAAATACTTCAATCTTATGGGGTACAACTCATCGTTCTTGCGGGGTATATGAGATTTATTGGTCGTGTATTGTTAAGTAATTTCGATCAACGCATCATCAACTTGCATCCTGCATATCTTCCAGCATTCCCTGGAGCCCATAGCATTCAAGATGCATTTGAGGCTAAAGCGGAATACACAGGAGTTACGGTGCATTATGTAGATGAAGGTGTAGATACAGGAACCATTATACATCAAGAAAAAATTATAATGGATCCATCTTGGACATTAGAAACGTTAGAAGAACATGTGCATGCTATGGAATATAAAATGTTTCCAGAGGTTGTACAAAGTGTATGTGAAATGATAGAAAGAGAGGCACTCGCATGAAACGAGCATTAGTAAGTGTTTCAGATAAGAGCAACTTAGTAGAGTTTGTAAAAGAATTAAGAGCACTTGATTATGAAATCATCTCTACTGGAGGAACAAAAAAAGCATTAGAAGACGCTGGAATTGAAACCATTGGAATTTCTGAAGTTACAGGATTCCCAGAAATTATGGATGGACGTGTAAAAACATTACATCCAAAAGTACATGGTGCTTTATTATGTGTACGTGATAATCCAGATCATGTAAAACAGATCGAAGAACTTGGTATTCAATATATTGATTTGGTATGTGTAAACTTATACCCATTCAAACAGACTGTACAAAAACCAGGTGTATCCCACGAGGAAATTATCGAAAATATTGATATCGGTGGACCTAGTATGTTAAGAAGCGCTTCAAAGAATTATCAATCCATTCCTGTTATCGTTGACCCTAATGATTACGCTGCGGTGATCAAAGAGTTGAAGGAAAACAATGATACATGTCCTGTTACAAGAGAATATCTTGCGGCAAAAGTATTCCGTCATACGGCAAGCTATGATGCGATGATTGCAGATTATTTGACACAACGTACAGGAGATAAATATCCTGAAAAGTTAACAATTACATACGATAAGGTACAAGATCTTCGTTATGGAGAAAACCCTCATCAAAGTGCAGCGTTCTATAAGAATATGGATCCTCAATATTCTTTGGCAAATGCGAAACAGCTTCATGGGAAAGAATTGTCTTACAATAACATCCAAGATGGAAATGCCGCAATCGAAATCCTGAAAGACTTCGAAGGACAAAGTGCAGCAGTTGGTGTAAAACATATGAACCCATGTGGAGTGGGTATTGGTGCTAGTATTGAAGAAGCATGGAAGAAAGCATATGAAGCTGATTCTGTTTCTATCTTTGGTGGAATTGTTGCCTTCAATGATACAGTAAGCGTATCTGTTGCGAAGGAATTATCAAATATTTTCCTTGAAATTATCATTGCGCCTGATTTTGAAAAAGAGGCATTTGAAATCTTATCTGCAAAGAAAAATATTCGTTTGATGCAGTTAGATACAACATTATCTGTACATGCGAAATATAAAGTAACAAATGTAAATGATGGCTTGTTAATTCAAGACAATGATGATCATGTTGTTTGTGTTGATGATTTACGTTGTGTTACAAATCGCAAACCAAGTGAAGAAGAAATTGAACAATTACTAATTGCTTGGAAAGTTGTAAAACATGTAAAATCAAATGCGATTGTTTTGGTCAAAGACAATATGACAGTAGGTGTTGGTGCTGGACAAATGAATCGTGTTGGAGCTGCGAAAATAGCAATCGAACAAGCAGGTGATAAAGCTAAGGGTTCTGTCATGGGATCTGATGCATTCTTCCCAATGCCTGACACAGTAGAAGAAGCTTTAAAGGTAGGAGTTACTGCGATTATTCAACCAGGTGGATCAATCAAAGATCAATTATCCATTGATTTATGTAATGAACACGGAATTGCAATGGTATTTACAGGTATTCGTCATTTCAAACACTAGAAACTCAGCAATGAGTTTCTTTTTCTTTTGACTATCGTGTGAACTATTCTCATAATTTGCAATAGTATGATATAGTATTTACTATATGGAGTGATAAAAATGAAGCATGTTGTCGCAAGAAAAGTAGTAAAACTAGCAACTAAGAAAATGGAAAAAAAAGACATGCAGTATTATACGCAAAAGAAAGATGTAGAGCATGTGCTAGAAGATAGAGATATAGCTTATAGTGTGCAGTTTTGTATGGATCATTATATGCCAAAGAAGAAGATATTAAAAGATTTATATATTTTGGATATTCATGGTGGTGCTTGGATGTATGGAAAGAAAGAGTTGAATCGTCATTTCTGTATGCATTTAGCAAATGGAGGATATTCCGTTTTCAATATGGATTATGGATTAGCTCCTGACTATTCAGTGAAACAACAAATACAACAAATTTTCGAAGCTCTACAATTTATTCAGGAACATAAAAAAGATTATGGATTAGAAAATGCACGTGTATGCCTTTGTGGAGACTCTGCAGGTGCACACTTAGCAAGTTTAGCAGCGTGTATTGTAAGAGATAAAGAATTACAAAAGGTGTATGAAGTCAATGCACAGGGAATTCATGTGGCTGCCTTGTTACTACAACATGGTGTTTATGATTTAACACCTTTGAAAAAGGCAAAAACAAGACCATTCAAAATTCTTTATCACTGGTTATTTCCAAATGAAACAAACACGCTAAAACATGTGGATTGTCTAGATGCCATACTTGATGAACAATGGGATATTCCAATGTTTCTATTAAGTAGTAAGGAAGATAAAATATTCTCTTTTCAAACGATTCGACTTGAACAAAAACTAATACAACTTAAAATCCCACACGAAGCACTTATTTGGGATGCATCTTACGATACCCTACAACATGTATTTCATATCATTGATCCAGATAAACCAGAAAGCAAAGAGTCTGTTCAAAGGATGTTAAAGTTTTTAAATAATTTATCATAAGTGCCAAACCTTGAAATACAAATGCTTGTAATATCATTAGGATTTGACTATAATACAAGTAAATTAGTAAATAACGAAAGCGGGATGAGATTGTGTATTGTGACTATCATGTGCACTCGCATTTCAGTGATGATTCTGTATATAAAATGCAGGATGTCGTGAAGGATGCGATATTATTGGGAATTGATGAATTATGTTTTACAGATCATTTTGATCTGAACGAAAAAATAGAAGGACATGAAACAGTGGAACAATCACTTATTCCTTTTCCACGCTATTTTTCTGAAATCGAAAAGCTACAAAAGAAATTTCATAATAAAATCAAGATAAAAAAGGGAATGGAATTTGGAATTCAATATGGAACCATAGATGAATACAAGAAAATATTCGATGAATACCCTTTTGATTTTATATTACTATCGATTCATCGTATCGATAATAAAGGATATTGGAATCGCAAGTTTCAACGTGGCAAAACGGAGAGCGAATACTATAATGATTACTATCAAGCGATGTATAAAGTAGTTCAAAACTATCATGATTATAGTGTTTTGGCTCATCTTGATTTAATACGTCGCTATGATAATA
The DNA here is from genome assembly GCA_036639195.1 of Longicatena sp. GTDB lineage: Bacteria > Bacillota_I > Bacilli_A > Erysipelotrichales > Erysipelotrichaceae > JAVWJF01. Next base: position 11,326 of record JAVWJF010000007.1, on the reverse strand, counting down.
ATGATGGGTATGATGTTATGAATGATCGTGAAATGATTGAGAAGATATTAAAATATATTATCGCGGATGGAAAAGGAATTGAAATTAATACGTCCTTTATTCGCTATGAGATAGGAGATATGACACCATCGGTGAATATCTTAAAGTTGTATCTAGAATTGGGCGGCCGTATCATTACGATTGGTTCTGATTCTCATAAACCAATTCACTTGGGTGCTTATATAGAGGAAATTAAAGCGCAATTAAAAGAGATTGGGTTCAAGGAATATTGTACGTTTGATAAAATGAAACCTGTTTTCCACGAACTATAAAGGATAGCTAGTAGAAATGTTAAAGGTAAATTTCTATGATACTGTTGATGATGAACTATATAAGTTTGCGGTGATAGTTTCAAGGTATGAAAACAAATGGGTGTTCTGTAAACACAAGGAACGTAGCACGTACGAAATTCCTGGTGGGCATAGAGAAGAACAGGAACAAATCGATGAAACTGCAAAAAGAGAGTTATGGGAAGAAACAGGCGCGATAGATTATCAGATAAAACCTGTTTGTACTTATTCTGTAATGAATGAGAAGGAAGAAACCTTTGGAATGTTGTACTTTGCGCAAATCATAGAGTTTGAAGAATTACCTCCTCTTGAAATGGAAAAAGTAGAACTATTTGAAGAGTTGCCAAGTCGGTGGACATACCCTTTGATACAGCCCTTATTGATAGAACAATGAATATAAAAAATAATCCGTGTGGATTATTTTTTTGTAGTATATAGCATAGGGGTAAAACGAATGCCATTATGGACTTGTTCCTTATCTGTATCTATAAAACCTAGCTTATGATAGATAGAAACGGCATATGGGGAAGAGTTAACAGTGATTTCATCACAGGTACTATTTTGTTTAACATATTCCCACAACATTCTACCGATGCCTTGTTGTTGATAGGTCGCTTCTACAAAGAAGAGAGAAATATGTTTTCCATTATCCCTTGTGGCTATTACACCTAACAGTTGTTCTTCTTCATATGCACCATATAATTTCAATGTTTCCAAAGCCTCATTGTCCATAAGAAATGCATGAAAGCTTTGAATTCCTTCTTGTTCATAATCCGCACCTTCATATTCTAAGAAAGTGTTCCAAATCAATTCTTGAGCACATGCAATATCATCACCTATTAAGGGGTATATATCAATCACTACAAATCACCTTATTCTTTCCGTTTGCTTTTCCTATGTATAATTTATCATCAGCATTTTTTAAAAGTTGTTCAAGATCTGTTGCGCTATGGTATTCACTTACTCCAAATGTCATGGTTACCTTTATATTACAAGAGGCTAGTGTAGGACATTTCATATGTGAGATGTGATGTTGTAGACGAAGTAACTGTTTACATGTTTGTTCTTCATTCATATGCTTAAAGATGAAGAGAAATTCCTCTCCGCCCCATCTCGCAACAAAGCTATTGCGATCCAAATGCTTTTTAAAAATAGCAGAGATATTTTTTAATACTTCATCACCTATGCCATGTCCATAGGTATCGTTGATAATTTTAAAATCATCAATATCTCCAATCACTAAAGTAAACGGAGTTTGATTGTCTTCAAAATCTTTTACTGCACTTTCTAAAAAGAGAGTACAGCTTCTTCTGTTATATAAACCAGTCAAGGTATCTGTATTAATCAGTTCTGTAACTGATTTTTGTAACATAACAGAAAATCTTCCCATTTCTCCAATTTCATCATCTCTATCTAAAACAGATGTTTGAATAGGGGTATCTACATCACCCTTTGTGATTCTACTTAAAAACTCTTTTGTAGCATTCAAAGAATCGATGATTTTCCCAGAGAAAGATAGAGAAATCGTGGATACAAGGAAAATCATAAGTAATAATATAACAGAAATAGTACCAATTACTTTATAAATTGTATGAAGAACGAGTGTTCTTGGCTTTCCTACAAAAATCATTCCAACAATAGTATCATCACTATTTTTGAGTGGCATATATTGCCCGAAGTAAGGAACCTTATTCACAAATACATTATCTGAAAAATACTCTTTACCTTCTTTTAGAACTGCTTTTTGTACTTCAGGAGAAGATGCACTACCTAGTGTTCTTTCTCCATCATCGTTTCGTATGGTCGTAGACATACGTGTACTTCCCCAAAATACAGTCGCATCGATACCAGAAGTATCTTTTATATCATCAACAATTTCATGCGTCGGATCAAATGGTTGATTCCCTTTATATAGTATATGGTTTTGTAAACTATAATCTCCTTGATTGCTGGATTCGCAAATTCTATACAGTGCATGAGATAAGTTTCTAAGACCATCTTCACTTTCACTACGCATTGCGTTATAAATTAAAAAAGAAGAGGATATTACAGTTAAAATCCCAAAAATAATCAATGGTAGAATTGTGATTTTACGAAATTTTAATCGAAGACTTCGTTCATTACGACCCATTTCCCGTGCACCTCTTTATATGGAATATTATAGCATAAAATACTAGGATTTTATAGAGTGTTGCATAGTGAGAGTGATTCATAATGAATTATCAATAATTATGTTTCACATTTAATCCAAGATGCATTATAATTTAGTTATCTTTAAGGATAGGGTAGAATGAAAAAGGAGGAGATTATATGAAGCTGGAATTTGAAAATGTCGATGATCAAAAGATGATGCAAAATCGAAAACCGATATATGTCACAGGACATATGCATCCAGATAGTGATTCCATCATATCTGCAATTGCATATGCACAGTTTAAACAACGCAAAGGGTTTCACGCAATTCCGTGTAGATTAGGGAAAATCAATGCGGAAACGAAGTATTTATTAGATCGTTTCCATATGGAAGAACCGATGTTGTTTGAAGATGCTCGTTCCACAATGGATGAAATAGAAATCGATGCGCCTTTAACAATTTCACCAATGACAACCATTCAAGAAGCGTTGGAGCTTATGAAAGAGAAACACAAACAGTCTTTTGGTGTGGTGAATGAACACAACAAACTTATGGGAATGGTCACAAAATCAGACTTAGCTGAAATTGGACTTGGAGATACGGCGGTATCTATTCAATTGTTAAAAGAAACACCAACTGAGTTTATTGCGAAAACGATCAATGGACAGGTGCTATATGATGATGAAGAAAGACATTTTAATGGGAAAGTCAGTGTCATTGCGATTGCGGAAACAAAGCTAATAAACTATGAGTTAGAAGATCGTTTGGTTATCGTAGGGAATGATACCGAAGCTCAAATCATGGCGATACAGAAAAAAGCAGGAATCCTAATGGTGGTTTGGACAGAAGATGTCAAACCAGAAGTTTATGAACTTGCGAAGAAGTTTCATTGTCCGATTATCAAATCTGGTCATGGGACAATGAATACAACACGTTATCTTTACTTTTCACCACCTGTGAAATTGATTATGACAACTGATTTGATTTGTTTTAATATCAATGAGTTTGTGGATGAAGTAGGAAAGAAGATGATGAAGACTAGATTTAGAAGTTATCCTGTAGTGGATGCGGAAAATCATCTATGTGGATATGCTTCACGTTTCCATATCTTAAATCAAAGGAATAAGCGTGTGATTTTAGTTGATCATAACGAATACTCACAATCTGTTAAGAGTATTGAAAAAGCAGATTTATTAGAAGTTATTGATCATCATAGAATATGCGATATTATTACCAATCGCCCAATCAATTTCCGTAATGAAATTATAGGAAGTACAGCAGCGATTGTAGCCTCTATTTATTTGGAGAATCAACTAAGCATTCCAAAAGATTTGGCTGGGCTTATGTTGGGGGCAATTCTTTCTGATACTTTAAAATTCAAGTCACCAACAACCACGGAAAAGGATCAAGGAATCGCGAAAGTTTTAGCGGATATTGCGGAACTAGACATCGATACATTTGCGAAAGAAATGTTTAAGGTAAGTTCTAATATTAGTAATAAAACACCAATCCAATTAATTGAACAAGATATCAAGAAGTTCGATATGGATGGAAAGAATGTAATGATCGCACAAGTCATTGCTTATCAAGTGGAAGATGCTAGAGAAATAGAGAAAGATTTACTTGAAGAACTACAACGTTATGCCAATGATAAAAACTTAGATTTATTAGTAATGGCATTTACAAGTATTCTTGAAAATGGTTCTGTATTCTATGCAGCTGGGCCGATTACACAAGTTGTGGAAGAGGCATTCCCAAACACAAAAGGAGAAACACATAGCTTCCAACCAGATATATTATCTAGAAAAAATCAAATGATACCATTGTTATCAAGAGCAATTATTAATTCTATACACTAGGGCACAAGATGCCCTTTTTTTAAAATCGATTTTATTGGTTGACAAAAAAGTGTACTACACATATAATACAGTTAGAGGTGATGTTCATGGTTTCCTTTGATGAAATGGAATTCAATAAAAAAGAACCTGTATATCTTCAGTTGAAGAATTATATCAAGAAAAAAATTTTGGCAAATGAAATTCATGATTATGATGAATTGCCAAGTAGAAGAGAACTGGCGCTAAAGTTATCCATTAATCCTAATACTGTACAAAAATCCTTTAAACAATTGGAAGAAGAAGGAATTATTAGAACGATTAGCAATGTGAAAAGT
>JAVWJF010000007.1:0-6667 GCA_036639195.1 Longicatena sp. | reverse complement strand
CACAACCTTTATTAATGAGTGCAAAGGTAGTGGCATGGATTTCCAACAAACGGTCGCACTCTTAACGAAATACTGGGATAAGTGAAAATTTTTTATTTACACTTAGTGTACTACACGAGTAGTACAGAAGGGAGATTATATGAAATATATTAGTGAATTGATAGATATTGCAGGGAAATCTTATTTGAAGAAAATTTTGATTCTTATTGCGGTGGTGTTTATACTTTTGTTTTTTCAAGTGTATAGGTCATCATCTTCAAGTATAACGTTTATGAAAATGACACTCGCAAGCAGTACCTTTTACTTATCTTATATAGGATTATTTGTGTTAATTCTATTTTTCATGCATAAAAGAAGATTCAAAAAAGTTATTCAAGAAGGATCTTTCAATCGTATTCGCTTATTACCCATTCCAAAGATGAGTTTGGTATATAGTGAGTTACTATTTGTCGGTTTTAGTTACGCTTTGTTATTTTGCGCGGTAGGATTGGCTTGGATACTTGGAAATGCACTTGCACATACATGGGATTTAAAGTTCTTGTTTTTGGTCACAACAGGAAATGAAGTGATGAAGGGATTAGCACCATTTACCATTATAAACTTTTGTAAGACACTTTTAATGTTTGGAATGTTGACCTATGTTACTGTGCTTATCTTGATGGCAAGTGCAGATACAGATACAAAGATAACGGTTTATATAGTTTTAATTATTTACTTCTTTATAAGTATGATAATCAATAATGTAACTGCGAGTCAGGCGTATCAACGAACACCTTACTATGTAACTAATATAGCACAGATCGTAGAGCTGCTAGGAATTATCCTATATTCCAATTATAAACTATATAAACTGTTTAAAAGGAAGGGGAGAGCATCATGAAGAAAATAATGTTATATTGTTTACCTATGGCAGTCTTTATATTGCTTATGATATGTGTAGCATTTATTCCGTCCAATCTTGATTTTGAGTTTAAAACTATAAAAGGAAATATATCGGATTTGAAAGATGTGGAATTCAACGTGGAATTCATAAATTCTATAGGGTATTCCGACACAAATATAACAGTAATACAAGTGAAAAATAAAGAAGGAAAAGTTAGTCATACGATGGAATATAACAAAGATTTGTATCAAGATTTTCGATCTGGAGAAAGTATAAGTACGAATTTAAATCCAGGCAATATCGTAGCTGCTAGATCATCTGATGGAGAGTGCAAAGTAGAAAAGATTCTAGAAAAAAATCCAGTTCCAATTATTTATACAGTTCACGATATGATAGATGAAAATGGAAAAACTTTAGAAATTGAAACTGATATGTCCTATCTAACTGGCGATCAGCACTCAATCTACAAATATAAAGTATCATGTAATGATGGATATTTTGAAGAGGGATATGAATCAGATTATAAAGATGGAGATGAAGATCAAACTACGTATGATAAGTTGGAAAAGGCAAATGAAAATTTGTATTACTTTCTACCAACGACGAATTCTCTTATGTCTGGTAAAAACCATATATATAAAATAAGCATGGAAGATAAAAGCACAACAACAAATTCTTATCAAGTTAAGGCGAAAGTTTCTGACTTTGTAGAACTACCTGAAGGAAGATACTACGATAGACTCCTTCAAACGAAGGATCGAATATTTGTAGCGAGCCATATAGAAGATAAATACTATCTTATGCAGTATGATAAAGAAGGCAATTTCATCAATGAATTAGCTTATGATATAAAACTAGATGTGTCTTATTTAAAAAGTAACGATACATTCTTATTAACTCAAACTCTTGATAAAGTATACGTTATCGATCAAAATACATTAGAAGTAATTGATACTTACACAATACCAAAAGATAAAGAAGGTAATTCTAGTTATATAAGCGATATGATATATAAAAATAAGACTTTGTACTTATTGATAGGAATAGAGGCTAGTCTAGCAAACAAAGATGGTTCCTCTTATTATGAAACAATAGGTTATGAAGTTCAAACAGTGAAAGAGGGAAAGGTTCGTTATCGTGGAGTGTTAAATCTATATGATGCGGATGATTATAATTCCTCAAACTTATTCAATATATATCCTAACTCTGCTAGCTTCAAGAGGAATGAGTCATGAAAAAGTTCATATTAAATCAAATTAAGCATCGTTTCTGTAGAATGCGTAGTGTTTGGGTTCTTTATGGCTTGTTTGTGATTTTTGCTTTTCCAAGATCTTATTATTTTGATGAAGGTATGACTATAGATGTGGACTATGTACTATATCGAGATGATGCTAAGTTATTTTTAATGATTGCATTATTTCTTATCGTTGCACAATCGTTTAAACTTTATGCAGATTATAAAAGAGGGAGTATTCGTTGGAGTATTCTTACCAATAAGAAACAAGCATTCATTATTGGAGATGTGTGTTTCATCGCAATGAGTGTTATAGCTTTGTATGTGATTTATGTAGTTTGTCTATGCTTTCAAATTGAAATGAAGTTGGAGGCATTAGATAAAGCGAAGGCATTTGTATACTTGGCGAAACCAAGTGTTGTACAAGTCATTCAACAAACTGAAATAACAAATCTTTTGATACCAATGAAGCTATTAGGTTATCTGTTGAATTTGTTGTTGTTGGTTATGGTCGTAGAGAATTGTGTTTGTTTATCGTTTGTTGCGATTAGAAGACGTATAAAATTATTTGAAGTGATGTGTTTTATCGCATGTATTTTCATCTTGTATTATGCATTTCAAATAACAATTTATATAAATATCGTGTTATGTATTATAGTAATTGCAGGTTGTTTTAAGTTGTGTATGACATTATGGAGGGAGGTTTCCACATGTTAAAAATAGAAAATGTAAGCAAGTTATATTATCAAAATAAAGGAGTCCGTAATATGAATCTTGAAGTACGTGAAGGAGAGATTACGGGAATCCTAGGAAGAAATGGGTGTGGGAAAACCACACTGTTAAAAGCGATTTTAAATTTGGTTGCCATAGATGGTGGAAAGATTACATTCCATGATGATGCGGTGGATAAACAATATGATAAAGTTGCCTTTATCAGTGAAGAGGGAAGCTTTCTTCCGGCTATGAATGCATATCAATATGGAGATTTCTTGCGACGTTATTATGAAGCGTTTGATAGTGTGAAATATACGAAGCTATTGGAACGTTTTGAAATTGATGTATACGATAAAATAAAGAATTATTCAAAAGGACAACAGATGAAAGTGGAAATTGCGGCAGGATTTTCAATGAATGCCAAACTTATGATCTTGGATGAGCCTTTTACTGGACTTGATGTATATGCGAAAGAAGATGTAATAAAGCTTTTAATTGAACAAGTACAGGATGATAAAGTCATTGTATTGACAACACATAATGTAGAAGAAATTGAACAAGTTGTAGATCGTTGTATATTGATGGAAAAGGGTAAAATTGTTGAGGATGTCATGATGGATGATTTATATGACAAGGGAATGGATATTAAGAAACTTATGGATAAGTATCGACCATCAAAAGATTGATATAATTCGTTTGGGTTTATATTGGGAAAAGAACGAATGCTAAGAAAAAAGTATGATTGAGAGTAATAACTTACGTATCATACTTTTTTAGCAGTGACAAAAGAAAGGATTAGCTGAGCTAATCCTAGTTCCTATATATTAATCTTTTTGGTATAAATGTCTAGCAACATAAACACCACTTGCACTAGCATGTGATAGGGAGTGTGTTACACCACTACAATCACCAATAACATAAAGTCCTTTGTGAATTGTTTCTAGGTTTTCATCAACCGCAACTTCTAAGTTGTAGAATTTAACTTCTACACCATACAATAAAGTGTCATCATTGGCAGTACCAGGAGCGACTTTATCTAAAGCATAAATCATTTCAATAATGTCATCCAATTGTCTTTTTGGGATAACCAAACTTAAATCCCCAGGAGTTGCGGATAAAGTAGGTGTTACAAAGCTTTCACTGATACGTGAAACTGTACTTCTTTGTCCACGGATCAAATCACCAAAACGTTGAACGATAACCCCACCACCCAACATATTTGATAAACGAGCAATGCTTTCTCCATATTCATTACTATTCTTGAAAGGTTCAGTAAAATGATTGCTAACCAATAATGCAAAGTTTGTATTCTCGCTATATAATGATGGATCATCGTAACTATGTCCATTTACAGTCACAATACCATTGGTATTCTCACTTACTACAACACCTTTTGGATTCATACAGAAGGTACGAACTTTATCTTGGAACTTTTCCGTACGATATACAATCTTACTTTCATATAATTCATCTGTAAGGTTAGAGAATATTTGATAAGGAAGCTCTACACGGACTCCGATATCAACGCGATTACTTTTTGTTTTGATACCTAATGATTCACAGATGTTACCCATCCATTTACTTCCACTTCTTCCAGTAGAAATGATACATTTGCTACCTGTAAAGGAAGCATCTTTACAATGTAATTTATATCCATCTTCTAATTTTTCTACTTTATCAATATGTGTATTAAAGTGAATATCAATTTTATCCTTTAATTGATCATATAGATTTTGTAGAACAATATAGTTGATATCAGTTCCTAGATGACGTACACTCGCTTCAAGTAAGTGTAAATCATTTTGCATACATAGTTTCTTTAAATGTGTATTGGCAGTAGAGTATAATTTTGTTTTCTCTCCTCCATTACTAGTGTTGATTTCATCCACATATTCCATTAAATCGATGGCTTCTTTTCTCCCAATATACTCATATAGAGTTCCACCAAACTGGTTTGTAATATTATATTTTCCATCGGAAAATGCACCAGCACCACCAAATCCATTCATAATTGCACAGCTTGGGCAGTTAATACAAGACTTAATCTTTACTCCATCAATAGGACATTTCCTTTTTTCTAACGGATTTCCTGCTTCAAATAAACCAATCTTCAATTCTGGATTAAGCTTTAAAGCTTCATAGGCTGAAAAAATTCCACCAGGACCAGCTCCAACAATCAATAAATCATAATTCATATCATGACCTCCTACAATGCTGTTCATTGTCTTACCTCGTAAATTAGGGTACGTTTCCTACGGTATTCTATCATATTATAATAAAAATGCTAGTAAAAATGCAAAAAAATAATACATAGTTCTTTTTTTATCCTTTATGGAACAGATAAAACGCCTGTAAATATAGGGACTTTATATATCATAAGCGAATCATACTGGATTTATATTCCTCTTTCCTAAGCAAGGGGAAAAGGAATATTTGCACAACATTATAATTATACGTAAACTAAAAGTGTAACAGGTTGGTAAAACCAAAGTTGAAAGGAGAAATAACTTTGAAAACGCTACAAGACAAATTACAGAAATGGCTGTTTCCGATCGCCATGAAATTAGAAAAGCAAAAACATTTGCAGTCGGTAAAAGATGGGGTCATCGCAATTATTCCAATTATTATCATTGGAAGCTTCTGTATGATTCCTATCGGAATTGGAAATATGATTGGAGGAGGTGTAGGAGATTGGGTCAATGCTCATATTGATATCTTTAACTTTCCTACCTACTTTACCACAAACATTATGTCTTTATTCTCTGCATTCTTTATCGCAGATTCTTTGGCAAAACGTTATGATATGAAATCTTCCTTAATTGGAGTTTCTGCTGTACTTGTACAGTTGATTCTTTGTGTTGGATTAGGTGAAGGTGGATGGGATGTATCTTCCTTGGGAGCGGAAGGTCTGTTCGTTAGTATCATTGGATCTATCTTTGTTGTAGAAGTCACTCGTTTGATGGCTAAATATCATTTAGTATTAAAAATGCCAGATAGTGTTCCATCAATGGTTGCGGAAAGTTTCTCTATTTTATTCCCACTTGCAGTAAATGTGATTGTTGCTTCTACAGTGGCAATGTGTTGTACTGAGTTTGGAGGTACTGCTTTCCCTAAAATTATTATCAGTTTATTAGCACCTGCTATTTCTTCAATGGATAGTGTATGGGCGGTAGCTCTTATCGTATTACTAACACAGTTATTATGGGTGTTTGGACTTCATGGGGCTGCTATTACTTCAAGTGTTTGGGCACCGTTTGCAATTAGTTATGCAACACAAAATGCAGCTATGACAGCTGCTGGACAAGCACCAGAACATATCTTTACCTTTGGATTCTATTATGGTTTCTTACAAGTAAGTGGTTCAGGATTAACTTTATTGCTAGTCATTATGATGATGCGCTCTAAAGCAAAATCATTGAGCTCAATAGGGAAAATTGGTATTGTGCCATCTATCTTTGGTATCAATGAACCAATTATCTTCGGTGTACCAATGATTATGAATCCATTTATGTTTATACCATTTGTATTTGGTCCAGTTATTGTTTCTATTATTACATATCTATGTATGCAATATGGTTTAGTATCACTTCCTTTATGGGAAGCACCAGGTTTCTTGCCACCAGGATTTCAAGCCTTCTTATTAACGTTAGATTGGAGAGCAGCAGCTCTTGCGATATTCTCCGTATGTTTAATGGGGGTCTTCTATTATCCATTCTTTAAAGCTATGGAGGCAGATGAACTACGTAAAGAAAGAGAAATCGAAGCTGAAAATGCGGAAGCACAAAAATTAGCAGAAACACAGAACTAGAACGGTTACAATAGGTTATAATTTAGTT
>JAVWJF010000006.1:0-27588 GCA_036639195.1 Longicatena sp. | reverse complement strand
GTTCGTGAGTTAGAAGAGACCTATAACTATATGCTGGATGGATTGAATAGTTATGTCGATGAACTCATGCGAATAGAAGAAGAAAAACGTTTGAGTGATATCCATGCATTACAGATGCAAATCAATCCTCATTTTATCTATAACACGCTTACTTCTATTAAGTTTCTTGTATGGAAGGGCGATAAAGAAAAAGCAACCGCAACCATTGATGCCTTCATACAATTGTTGAGGATGACCATAGGAAATCAAAAAGAAAGTATTACATTAGAAGAAGAGATTCACAATGTGGAGAACTATATAAAAATTCAACAAACACGATATGGTGATCATATCAAGCACCGCTTGTTTATTGATGTGGATGCGAAACAGTACTATGTACCTAAGATGTTGATTCAACCATTTATTGAGAACTCCTTCATTCATGCATTTGATGATAGCACAAGTGGTGTTATCGATGTATATGCGAAAATATTACGCCATCAATTGGTAATTGAGATCATTGATAATGGATGTGGAATGGGTGTAACCCAAGTGGATGAACTCCTACAGGTCAAAGATAAGGATCGCCGATTCAGTGGTATTGGGATTCAAAATGTGGACGCACGTATCAAATTGTTGTATGGAAAAGATTACGGTGTCAACATATCGAGTGCTTGGCAAAAGGGTACTATCGTTACGATTACATTACCTGTAATGGAACAAACACAAGACATATGAACGATTATTACTTCATGAAAAAAGCTGTCGATCTGACAGCTTTTTTGGATACTATGTTTATTTAACAGAACCAATCATTCCTTCTACGAATTGTTTCTGCATCACGAAGAATATGATTGCCGTTGGAATCGTTGCTAGTACAATACCGCACATAATCATACCATAGTTAGGGGTGTAAGATGCACCCATCGCAGATAGAACAAGTGGGAGTGTTCTGTTCTCTGGAGTCTGAATGGTAATCAAAGGCCATAAGTAGTTATTCAGACTATTCATAAAGGTAATGATTGCGGCCGCTGCATACGTGTTCTTGATGGTTGGCATAAAGATTTTAAAGAAAATGCCAACTTCACTAACACCATCAATCCTTGCTGCTTCTACCATATCTTTTGGAAAGGATTTTACATTCTGTCGGAAGAAGAAAATCAAAAATGCAGTAGAAACAGTGGGTATGATAATTGAGAAGAATGTGTCGATTCCCATAAATTGAAACGGAGTAGAGGAGAGAGAAGAGAACATTCTAAACAGTGGAATCATGAGTGCTGCGAAGGGAACCATCATAGATAAGAGAAGAAAGTTGAAGAGACGATCTCTTGCTTTGGTTCGATAAATTTCAAACCCATAACCAGCCGCACTACAAATCAATAAGGCGAGAAGTGTGGTGATAATGGCGATAATAGAAGAGTTGAGGAAGGCTCTTCCAAAGTCTAGATCAGAGGAGAACAATGCTTTCATATTGTTCACAAATTCAGAACCAAAACTCATGACACCGCTTGTGATGTCTAATGTAGAATTTGTCATACCAATAATCATCCATAAAAATGGGAATAAAGATATGGCAGACAACAAGATTAGAAGTACATATTTTACAATACGTCCTATAGGGAGTTTATTTTTCATGTTTGTCGCCTCCTACTTTCATCTGAATCATAGATAAGATTACAATGGCAATTACAATTACAAAGGATACAGCTGCAGCATATCCGAAGTTTGGTGAGTATTTGAAACTTAGGTTATAGATATACTGAGATAGTGTTAAGGTTGCATTTGCTGGGCCTCCACCTGTGATGTTCACAACTTCATCAAACAGCTGGAGGGTACCAATAGTAGATGTAATGGTAGTAAATAGAATGATTGGTTTTAACATAGGAACTGTGATTTTAAAGAACTTGGTAACTGCACTAGCTCCATCGATATCGGCAGCTTCATAAATAGAAGGGTCGATATTTTGTAGACCTGATAAATAAAAGATCATATTGTATCCTGTCCATCTCCATGTAATCGCAATAATAATAAGTACTTTTGCCCAGAAAGGATCCGTTAGCCACATAATAGGCTCTTGTATAAGATGGAGATTCATCAAGATTTGATTGATACTTCCATCTACGGAGAACATCCCTTTCATAATAATGGAGTAGGCTACAAGGGAAGTGATACATGGTAGGAATACCGCTGTACGAAAGAACCCCTTGCCTTTTAATTTCTTATCATTTAAGGCAACTGAAATGACGAGTGAGAATAAAATCATAATAGGTACCTGAATGACCAAATATAATACTGTATTCGTTGCGGCTTTTATAAAGGTTGTATCATTAAAAAGCCTTAGGTAGTTATCAAATCCAACAAATTTCATATTGTTGGAGAATCCTGATTGTAGTGAGGTGATAAATGCTTGTATCATTGGTAGAAATACAAGAACTGAGATAAGAATGGTAGATAATGTCACAAACATCCATCCCACTCGATTTTCTTTTCTACTAAGACGAGCATTGGATTTACTCACTACTTTCATTAACATTTGCTTCATATAAACCCATTCTCCTTTCAAAATGAATGGTCGCTTTCTACTTTAGCGGAAAACGACCATCTATTTGCTTAAAAGCTTTTGTTATTTAACGATAGCGCCTTCAGCATTCTGCTGAGCAGTTTTTAATGAAGAATCTATATCTGCACCATTTACTACGGCTTGTACAGATTCTGTTAGAATATCTTCAATTGCATATGTGTGAAGTCCATAGTTTACACTTGGAATCATTTCAGACCATGCAGAGAAGTTTTCAAAGATTTTCTGATTTGAGAAGAATTCACTTTCTGCTTTATAGTTTTCAGTTTCAGCAGCAGGAATATACGTACTTACTAAGTTGATGTCTTTTGCTAATGTGTTCATTAAGTCTTTGCTTGTAGCGAATGTCTTAGATAAGAAGTCTTTTGCAGTATCTGCACCAGCAACGTTCTTTAAGACATACCATCCACCACCACCGATGCTTGATGCGTTAACAGAGGATTTTACATCAGCCAATCTTGGAAGAGGCGCAATACCCCATTTACCTGATTGATCTGCAGTTTTCATAATTGAGCTACCAATCCAGCAGCCTGTAGGAACACTTGCAACATTTCCTTTTTGGAAAGCACCTACGAAAGAATCCCAATCCGCAACTTGTTCAACGATACCAGAATCGATTAATTTTTTGTATACTGTAATTGCTGATTTTAAAGCTTCATTGTTTTCGATATCAACAGTTTCACCATCTTCTTTAACATACCATGAACCTGCAGATTGTAACATCATACGAATTTGTCCTAAATCACTTGGATCAAGAGTTAACATCGCATGACCTGTTTTTTCTTTCACTGCTTTTCCTATTTCAATATATTCATCCCAAGTGATGTTTTCCATATCTTTTGCAGTATAGCCTGCTTGTTCGATATAGTCTAAACGATAGAATAAACCAGCTACACCACTATCAAATGGTAATCCATAAATCTTATCATCAATACTATTTACCGCAAATTTGTAATCCATGAAATCCTCTTTTTTCACGATGTCTGTTAATTCAGAGAATTCTTCTGGATATGCAGTTAAATAGTTTTGGATACGATAGTCTTCAATTAAAACGATATTTGGTAAACCATCAGTTTTTCCTGAAGATAAGCTCGTATTCAATTTTTGAATAATGTCATCTTGTGCCATGGTAACGATTTCTACTTCTAAATCCGCATTGTCTTTCTTATAAAGATCTGCAGCGTCTTTGGCTGCCTTGATGTTGAAGGTATCATCCCATGCCCAAATCGTAATCTTGTCAGTCTTTGCTTCTTTTGGCTCATCACTTCCACCACAAGCGGTCATGGTCAATGCCATACCAGCACATAGAAGTCCAGCACATAATTTTTTTAATCTCATACAAATCTCCTTTCTATTGTATTGTTATGAGTTTTTCATTCCCTTACTTCATTCCTTGTATTGTTATATATCACCTTCCTATTATATCAAACTATTTATCTTAAAATAGCTTTTTCACTGTCCATATCAAACAAATGAATCTTATTCTTATCAATTCCTACACTTAAGGTATCACCCGTATTAATCTTTACTCTTGCTGGGGTTCTTAAGATATTGGTTCGATTATATTTATTGAAATATAAATTCATTTCAGCACCTAGCATTTCTACTAAATCCACTTCTATTTCAAACTGTGAATCTGGATAAGTCTCTTTGATTGTTTCTTCCACATGTAAGTCTTCTGGTCGTACACCTAAGTAGACTTTCTTACCAACGTATTGTTCAAAGTTGCTCATGGTAATCAATCCAGAAGGGATTATAAATCGACTTCCTTCAAAATTTACTAAGTACTCATCTTTTTCTTTTTCGATAGTGCACTCAAACATATTCATTTGAGGGGAACCAATGAAACTAGCGACAAACATATTGTTTGGTTTTGCGTAAAGGTTTTGAGGTGTATCGATTTGTTGAATAACACCATCCTTCATAACCACAATACGATCTGCCATAGTCATTGCTTCTGTTTGATCATGTGTTACATATACGAAGGTAGTTTGTAATCGTTGATGAAGCTTTGATATTTGTGAACGCATCTCTGTTCTAAGTTTTGCGTCAAGGTTGCTAAGTGGTTCATCCAGCAAGAATACTTCCGGATCTCGAACCATCGCACGCCCTAAGGCAACACGTTGACGTTGACCTCCTGATAAAGCTTTTGGTTTACGTTTTAGGTAAGGTTCCAGATCCAAAATCTTTGCGGCCTCCATTACCTTTTGATCAATCACCTCTTTATCAATCTTTCTTTGTTGAAGACCGAATGCCATGTTTTTATATACATTCATATGAGGATATAATGCATAGGTTTGAAATACCATTGCGATATCACGATCTTTTGGTGCGACATTGTTCATTACTTTATCACCAATGGTTAATTCACCTCCACTGATGCTTTCCAATCCTGCTATCATACGAAGAGTGGTACTCTTTCCACAACCACTAGGACCAACCAGAACCATAAATTCTTTATCTTTAATTTCTAGATTCAGATTTTCAATGACTTTGACATTTCCGTCATATACTTTTGATACATTGGATAATACGATGCCTGCCATCTTCCATCCTCCTTTCCATGTAGGCATGTCTTATTGGACATTGCCCGCTGTTTACAATGCGATAATACCAATGCTTGAAAGCGCTGTCAATGCAATTTCTGGATGCTAGTTAAATCTTTTTAGAATCTTAAAAATTTACCAATTCCATTCTAAAGTATCTTAAAATTGTCTTAGTCATACCTAAAATAGTACAAGCGCTCTATCTTCTTTAAATGGTAGAATAGAAGCAAAGTAGTACAAGTGAACTTTGTGGAAATAGACAAAGGCTAGGAGAGAACATATGAATATAGAACTATATGATGTATTAGAAAATCCAGAGATTTTTCAGCTTCATCGCTTACCTGCGCACAGTGATCATATAAGCTATAAAGATCATGAAGATATGCGTACAGAAGAATCTAGTTTTCATCAAACTTTAAATGGCACATGGTTATTTTCTTATGCACAGTGTCCAGAGGAACGCATAAAAGATTTTTATAAAGAAGAGGTTGATTGTACAAATTTCAAAACAATAGAAGTTCCTGGCCACATACAATTACAAGGGTATGATCGACCACATTACACAAATACAATTTATCCATGGGATGGACAAGAGGATTTACGACCGCCACATGTTTCAAAAGAGTATAATCCAGTAGGGAGTTATGTGCGATATTTTGATATTGATGAATCGTTCAAAGAAAAAGATTTACGTCTTTGTTTTCATGGTGTAGAATGTGCCTTCTTTGTTTGGGTGAACGGTGAATTTGTTGGATATAGTGAAGATAGCTTTACACCTTCTGAATTTGATATCACCAACGTTGTGAATGAACAAGGGAATAAATTAGCTGTGGAAGTTTATAAAAGAAGTAGTGCAAGTTGGTTAGAGGACCAAGATTTTTGGCGTTTTTCAGGAATCTTTCGTAAAGTAGAACTCATTGCGGTTTCAAAGCTACACGTAGATGATATCTTTGTAAAAACAGATGTAAATGATACTTATGATGCCGCTGATATAAATATAGAAATGAAGATGGTAAACAAACAAGAAGGCTATGTTCGTGTCATTGTAGTAGACGGGGAAAAGAGAGAACTGTATTGTGAGAATATGGATGCGCATTCGATTATGCATGTTTCCATTCCTGTATCAAAGCCACATCTATGGAGTGCGGAGTGTCCTTATTTGTATGATCTTATCATTGAGTGTTATTTAATGGATGGAACATTGGTTGAAGTAAATAAACAACGTGTTGGTATACGTCGTTTTGAATTGATCAATGGAATCATGTGTATCAATGGGAAACGTATTATATTTAAAGGCGTTAATCGTCACGAATTTAGTGCGGACAAAGGAAGATGCATATCTTATGAAGATATGTTGTTTGATATAAAATTTATGAAGCAGTTTAACTTAAACGCGGTACGAACTTCTCATTATCCAAATCAAAGTGAATGGTATTCTTTATGCGATGAGTATGGAATTTATGTAATGGATGAAACGAATTTAGAAAGCCATGGATCTTGGCAAAAATTAGGAAAAGTAGAACCATCTTGGAATGTACCAGGAGATCATAAAGAATGGTTAGAAGCATGTTTGGATCGTGCTCGAAGTATGTTGCAGCGTGATAAGAATCATCCATCTATTCTTATTTGGTCTTGTGGAAATGAATCCTATGCTGGAACTGTAATAGAAGAAATGGGAAATTACTTCCGTCGTAAAGATCCAACACGACTCGTACATTATGAAGGTGTTTTCCACAATCGTGCCTTTGATCATATTAGTGATATGGAAAGCAGAATGTATGCCAAAGCAAAAGAAATCGAAGAATACTTATTAAAAGATCCTAAAAAACCATACATCAGTTGTGAGTATATGCATGCGATGGGGAATTCCTTAGGTGGAATGGATGAATACACCGCATTGGAACGATATCCGA
This sequence comes from Longicatena sp., assembly GCA_036639195.1. Classification (GTDB taxonomy): domain Bacteria; phylum Bacillota_I; class Bacilli_A; order Erysipelotrichales; family Erysipelotrichaceae; genus JAVWJF01. Next base: position 20,572 of record JAVWJF010000006.1, on the reverse strand, counting down.
TGTATCAAGGTGGATTTATATGGGATTATATTGATCAAGCGCTGTACAAACTAGATCATACATTAGCTTATGGTGGAGATTTTGATGATCGACAAAGTGATTATGAGTTTTGTGGAGATGGCATTATATTTGCGAATCGCAAAATATCTCCAAAAGCATATGAAGTAAAATATCTATATCAAAATTTTGATATTCAAATAGAGGATCATCAAATTCATATCAAAAATAAGAATTTGTTTGAAAATTTAGATGCTTATGAAGTATGCATTTACTTGATGAAAGAAGATGAAATCCTACAGGAACAACATATTCAAGTACAAGTTAAACCACAAGAATGTGTGACTTTAGAGTATGCTTACAATAACGTTGAAGAATCTGGAAACTATACAAGAAATGTATCTATCCGATTGCGTGAAGATACCCTTTGGGAAACAATAGGATATGAAGTTGCCTATGCTCAACAAGCGTATACAATCGAAAAACAGTGCGAGGAAGAAGAGAGTGAACGACGTGTTGTTGTTGGAGATGGAAATATTGGCGTATACTGTAAAGATTTGTATGTAATGTTTTCTATGACTATTGGAATGGTATCTTTATGTAAAGATCAACGTGAACATATCGATCGTTTTGTTAAACCTATATTTTGGCGAGCTATGAGTGATAATGATCGTGGAAATGGATTACCATTCACATCTTCGATGTGGGCAGGCGCACACATGTTCTCTAAATGCCAAATGATTTCTGCTGATGTGGAGCATGCCATCTTTACCTATATTCATGAGTTACCAACAGAACCTAAAACCAATGTATATGTAACGTATCAAGTAAGAAAAGATGCGAGTATTCATGTAAGTTATCGCTATGAAGGAAAAGAAGGTTTACCAGATATGCCTCTTTATGGTATGGGATTCCGTTTGAAAAAGGAATTGATGGAAACACAGTATTATGGTGCAGGGCCTCAAGAAAATTATTGTGATCGTAACCAAGGCGCAAAAATTGGGGTATATTCATGTTCTGTTCAAGATCACATGACACCTTATTTGTTGCCACAAGAGTGTGGGAATCACACCAAAGTAAGATGGCTACGTGTTTTAAATCAAGAAGGACATGGTGTTCAATTTCAAAGCGATTCAGATTTTGAATTTAGTGCACTTCCATATACAACGATGGATATTGAAAATGCTATGCACGCAAATGAATTACCATCTATAACTTCTACACATGTGAAAATTATGAAAGCACAAATGGGAGTTGGTGGAGATGATAGTTGGGGAGCACCTGTGTTACCTCCATATCATATATCAGGGCAAGAGGATCATGAGTTTTCATTCGTTATAAAACTCATTTAGGAGGTACCTTATGGCTATATATTATCAAGAAGATCAAAAGATATTTCATTTATTAACTAAGCATAGCGCATATCGTATGCAACTCATAGAAGATGGTTACCTAGCGCATGTATATTGGGGAAAACGAACTCATTTTAAAGAAAATAGTCAAGAGATACTCCATAGAGATCGTGGGTTCTCTCCCAATCCAACGTTTGGAAAACGTGCATTTTCATTGGACACTCTACCTCAAGAATATCCACAATATGGAAATGGTGATTTCCGTAGTTGCGCATATCAAATAGAAGATGAAAATGGTTGTCGTATGAGCGATCTTCGCTATATGCGTCATGAAATTTATCAAGGAAGAAAACCTCTCCATCAACTTCCTCATGTATATGAAGATACAAAAGGGGAAGTAGAAACATTAGAAATCATAATGTATGATACAGTACTTCAATTAGAAGTGGTGTTACAATACCATGTGTTTGAAGAAAAAGATATATTTACAAGAAGCACACAGTTCATAAATAAAGGAACCAATTCCATTTCTTTATTGCGAGCATTGAGTATGAATGTAGATTTACGAAGGGATGATCTTGAGGTGGTTAGTTTATATGGTTCACATAATAATGAGAGAAATTATGAACGTAGAAAGCTCTCTCATGATCGAACAGTCATAGAAAGTACAAGAGGAGCAAGTTCTCCTCATCATGCGCCATTTGTAGCCTTAGCCCAAGAACAAGCGAGTGAACATCATGGCGAGATATACGCTTTGCATTTTGTATATAGTGGAAATTTTCAAATTAATATAGAGCAAGATGTTTTGCATACAACTAGGGTCAATATGGGGTTACATCCATTTGATTTTACATGGTTGTTAACTGCAGGAGATTCTTTTCAAACACCTGAGGTGATACTTGCCTATAGTGATCAAGGAATGAATGGAATTTCTAAGCTATTGCATAGGGTATATCGTAATAATGTGTGCCGTGGTACATTGAAACATAAGCCACGTCCAATTTTAATAAACAATTGGGAAGCGACATATTTTGATTTTAATGAAAAGAACTTGTTGGCACTTGCGAAGAAAGCAGCGAGTTGTGGCATTGAATTGTTTGTGCTAGATGATGGATGGTTCAAAAATAGGAATAGTGATACAACCTCATTAGGAGATTGGATTTGTGATGAAAAGAAAATACCACATGGATTAGGTGCGCTTGCAAAAAAAATTAATGATATGGGCTTGTTGTTTGGTATCTGGGTAGAACCAGAAATGGTAAGTGTTGATAGTGATCTCTATCGAAGTCATCCAAAGTATTGTATACAAGCTCCAAGTCGAAATCCTACATTTGGTCGTGATCAGTTGGTTTTGGATATGAGCCGTGAAGATGTACGTGATTATGTATTTGATGCATTATGTAAAGTGTTTGATAGTGCGAATATCGCTTATGTGAAATGGGATATGAACCGCCATATTTGTGATTGGTATAGCGAAGCATTGCCAGTGAATCAACAAAAAGAATTAGCACATCGTTACATTTTAGGTCTGTATGACTTGATGGAACGTTTGGTTTCTCGCTATCCTAATATACTATTTGAAAGTTGTTCAAGTGGTGGAGGTCGTTTTGATCCAGGTATGTTATACTATATGCCTCAAACGTGGACAAGTGATAATACGGATGCGATATGTCGAAGTCATATTCAATATACGACATCCTTTATGTATCCCCTAATTACGATGGGATCTCATGTCTCAGCATCTCCGAATGAACAAGTTGGTCGAATGACGCCATTGGCGACAAGAGGCAATGTTGCGATGTTTGGCAATCTAGGATATGAACTTGATTTACTAAAATTATCTTCATCAGAAATTGAAGACATAAAGAAACAAGTAGAAGAATATAAAGAAATTCGTAATTGTATACAGTTTGGAAACTTATATCGTATATCGAATCCTTTTGAAAAAGAGTATATGGCAATGAACGTTGTGAGTGAAGATGGGAAAGAAGCACTTCTGCTATATGTTAAAATGTTATCAAAACCCAACGCAGCATATGATATCGTTCGTTGGATTGGTCTTGAAGAAGATGCAGTATATGAAGATGTTCATACAAAGAAGCAGTATTATGGAGACCAATTGATGTATGCCGGAAGTAGCATAGCGTATGTACCATTAGATTTCTATAGTAAAATCATTCACTTAAGGAAGGTGGAACAATCATGAAAATAGAAGATATCATGGAACAAGGATATTTGTATACTGATTATGGAGATGGCAAACAACATTTAGAAGATCAACGGCTACAATGTCAAGAATTGTTGTATGATTATAATGCGACCCGACCTAGTGAAGTTCCCCAACGAAAAGAACTGTTGGGAAAACTATTAAAAGAGAGTGGGAAAGGTTGTTGGATAGAACCTCCATTCAAATGTGCGTATGGAAATCGTATTCACATTAAGGATTATTTTTATTCCAACTTCAATCTTGTGATTGTGGATGATGTAGATGTATACATTGGAAATTATGTAATGTTTGCGCCTAATGTTTGCATTACTACAACAGGACATCCAATCGCACCTTCTTTACGTAAGAAAGGAATACAGTTTTCTTCTTCCGTGTATATAGAAGATGATGTTTGGGTAGGAAGTAATAGTGTTATCTTACCTGGTGTACGTATTGGAAAAGGAAGTGTCATAGGGGCAGGTAGTGTAGTCACGCATGATATTCCAGAAGGTGTAGTTGCTTAAGGTTCTCCATGTAGAGTGATTCGTCCAATCACTTCTCAAGATGATAAAATGTATTTTAAAGATAAAGAAGTAGCCGCAAGTCCACAATGGGCATATAAATGATAGAAGAACTTTCTATCATTTTTTTTGCAAAGCTAACTTGACATAAAATGCAAAGTATACTATACTTTATTTGCAAAGCATACTTTGCAGTATGTGTAGGTGATGAAATGAATACGAAAATAAAAGAACTTAGAAAGCAACACAAACTCTCACAAGAGGATTTGGCTTTAGAAGTAGGAACTACACGCCAAACTATAACATCTATTGAAGTAGGGAAATATACAGCTTCTTTGGTATTGGCGTATAAAATTGCACATTTTTTTGAATTATCGATTGAAGAAGTATTTGATTTTTCTGATATTGAACAGGAGGACTAAACATGGAAGATTATAAAAGAAAACTAGAGAGAAGAAGATGGGTAGCATGTTTAATGTTATGTATCGCAACCGTACTAGTTGTAGTTGAAGTAATGATGTTTATAAAAATAGATAAAGATCCCAATGCTCATTTCAATGAAGGTTTTATCTTAGGGTTTCAAAGTGGTTTGATTTTGGTGATGTTTGTAAAATCTATAGTAGATATTTTCTCCTTAACAAGAACATTGAAGGATGAACGTAAAATACGTTTGTTATACAATAAAGAGCATGATGAACGTATGCAAATGATCAATGCGAAATGTGGGTACCCTCTGATTCAATCGATAGCAATGTTTCTTATATTTGTGGCAATCATCGCTGGATACTTCAACATTATTGTATTCTATACACTGGTTGCTGTTGTGATGCTGTTGTTGATTGTATCTGCCTTATTTAGAGTTTATTATTCTAAGAAAATGTAGGTGACGAGATGAAGAAATACTCCTATGTTTGTTCCTGTTTATTAGGGATTCTTGCGATCGTGTTATTTGTTTCAATATATTTTGAATGGGATATACTAACACGATTATTGGGTATTGCGACACTTGTGTTGATCGTGATTACTTCTTATTTGTATGCGTGTTTAAGACGTACAAGAAAGGTGATGAAAAACCATGAATAAAACATCTAAATTTGATAAAATAATGGCGACAGGTTTTTTAGTGAATTTGCTTGTATTGTTATCGAAGGGCTATCTTGATGAACGGCTAGAATGCTTTTTAATGGGGGCTGGCTTTTCTTTAATTCTGGTGGGTATTTTAAGAAGTCGCTTCCATTTACAAAAATTAAAGCCTTGGAAAAAATAAAATATAAGAAGAATGCAGAACACATATCTGCATTTTTTTCTGGACTAAATTGTGCTATACTTAGGATAGTTGATATGAAGGTGAGTGTATGGGAAAAAGACCCGTTTTTGATGAAATCAAATCCTATGAAGAATTCATTAAGTATTATTGGTATTTAAGTGAATTAAAAGATATTTGTAAAACAAAGGGTATTGATACATCTGGAGGAAAAATAGATTTGAATCATCGCATAGAAGAATACTATAAGGGAACCATCATAAAGCCAATGAAGAAAACAGCTGTGAAGAAGCAGGATGTAGAATTAACACTGGAAACAAGATTGTTGGAAAGTGGGTTTGCGATGCGCACTCAATATCGAGAATTCTTTGGTGAAGTTCTTGGGGTTAAGAATTTTCGTTTTACGGCAGATATGGCAGCTGCGTTAAAGAAAGTGCGTACCGAAAAAAATGTAGAGTTTACAGTACAAGATTTGATTGATGTTTACACTGGAAAGAGTAATTATGCCAGGTATGATACTTCTTCTTGTCAATGGAACAAGTTTGTTAAGGCATTTTGTGAAGATCCCCAAAATGCAACACTTCCTAATAAGTTGAAAACTGCCGCTAAGGTATGGAAACAAGTTAGAGAAAGTGATCAAGAAAAGATATATACCCCAGAGCTTATGAAACAATACAAAGAAATTTAGACGATGTAATTACAAAAAGCGTAAGCTTGTAGAGAGGATATCTATACAGGCTTCTTAGAGAAGAATCATATATAGAATGGGAGAATACGTATATGAATTATGAACTAATGATTGAAAATTACTGGAAAGATACACTTGCACAAGATGGAGAATCTATGAGATTGTATTTCGAAGATGATGCTTATGTGAATTGGCATAATACCAATGAGCATTTTACAATGGAAGAATATATTTGTGCTAATTGTGAATATCCAAATAAATGGGCTGGTAAAATTGAGCGTATGCAGTGTTTGGAACGTCAAGTGATAACGGTTACTCATGTTTATACAAAAGATAATACAATGTCTTTTCATGTGACCTCTTTCTTTATAATGAGCAATAATGGACTTATTCAATCCATTGATGAATATTGGGGAGAAGATGGAATTCCTCCAAAATGGAGAATGGATAAACATATAGGAACAAAGATTAAGGACGTATAATTGTCCTTTTTTCATCTTAGAAAAGGAGGGGTTTGCATGACGAATATGAAGGTAATTGATGCATATGAAGGAAATCTAAAACATATTTCGCTAGAGCTTCCGAAAAACAAACTCATTGTATTTACAGGCGTATCTGGTTCAGGGAAATCAACATTAGCAAGAGATGTTATTTATAATGAATGTCAACGTCAATATTTAGAAGCGATGAACTTTCAGGGAATTCATAAACCAAAGGTAGAAACAATGAAATGTGTATCTCCCTCCATTATCATTACGCAGAATACATATCATAAAAATCCTAGATCTTCTTTAGGGACAATTACGAATATTTATACTGATCTAAGGATGATTTATGAAAAGCTTGGAGAGAGGAACTGTCCTATATGTGATGAACTTTTTGATCCTTCTCAGTGTAAAGAAGAAGTGGTAAAGAATGGAACTGATTTTGATGTGTTTCTATATTGTCCTCATTGTAAATCTCGAATACCAGCTTTAACACGTACTCACTTTTCATATAATACAAGAGAAGGGGCATGTCCAAGTTGTAAAGGAATGGGGACTACTTTATCAATTCGTGAAGATGTGGTAATTGATGAAAATAAATCTTTGGAAGAAGGTACGATTAGCTATTGGGAAAAACGTTATGGGGAATATCAAATAGAAATATTCTATAAAGCATTGGATCATTTCAAGCTTCCTAAACCAACGCATTGTCCTATAAAAGAATATACGATTCAACAGAAAACAATTTTAATGTATGGTGTAGATTGCAAGGAAGTAGTAGAAATGTTTCCTCAAAGTAAGCTACCCAAACAAGTAGCACAGGGAAGGTTTGAGGGTGTGATTCCTATACTTATGCGAAGAGTATCCACCAAGGGTTTGAGCGAACAAATGAAGACATACTTTTTTGATGATGTATGTCCTATTTGTCATGGAGAAAGATTGGCACAAGAAAGTGGTGCGGTGCGTATTATGCATACACGCTTACCACAATTAACAAAGCTAACATTGGAAGAGCTATTGGATTGGATACAACAATTAACGAAATACTTAGAAGAAGATAAGTATCTTATTGTAGAAGCATATATCCAAGATATACAAACAAAAATAAAACGATTAATTCGTATTGGTTTACAGTATCTTTGTCTTGATCGTATGGCGATGACTTTATCAGGGGGAGAGGCCCAACGCTTGAAGCTTGCGGCATGTTTAGATAGTGAAATGACAGGTATGTTGTATATCCTAGATGAGCCTACAATAGGGTTGCATACAAAAGATACACAAGGAATTCTTCAAGTTTTAAAGGAACTGCGTGATCGAGGAAATACTTTGCTAGTGATTGAACACGATATTGATATTATAAAAGAAGCAGATCATATAGTAGAATTAGGACCTGGTGCGGGGCTTCATGGTGGAGAAATCGTTATTAGCGGGACATGGGATGAGATTATGCATTGTAAACATTCAAGTCTATCGCGGTATATAAAACAAAAGCCTGCCTATACGATGGAACCTCTTAAAGCAAAAGGATATTTGGAAATAAAAAATGCATATTTACATAACTTAAAAAACATCGATGTAAAGATTCCTTTGGGTGTGTTTACTTGTGTAACAGGTGTTTCTGGATCAGGAAAATCCTCCTTAATCCTTCAAGTACTAGCGTCTTCTTTCCAATATCCAACGGGGTGTGATGCTTTGATTGGGAAGGAGGCAATTGATGAAGTGATATCGATTCATCAAAATGAAATCTTACGAACTAGGCGTAGTAATATTGCGACTTATACAGGATTATATACACATATTCGTGAACTTTATGGAACTAGCGAAGAAGCAAGAAAGAAGAACCTACAGGCAAAAGATTTTTCCTTTAATGTCAAGGGAGGACGTTGTGAGACTTGTGAGGGATTAGGTTATGTCATTAGTAATATGTTATTTTTTGAAGATATTGAAGTACAATGTCCAAGTTGTCATGGACAACGTTTTCAATCACGAGTGTTATCTGTACAAGTGAAACAGAAAAATATCATGGATATCCTTACAATGTCTGTTGAAGATGCCTTTCAGCATTTCAATGCACATAAAAAAATTGTACATATCCTAGATTTGTTGATGGATGTTGGTTTGGGGTATTTAACATTGGGTCAATCTTTGACTACACTTTCTGGTGGAGAAGTACAACGATTACAACTTGCGAAAGAGTTGTTGAATAAAAAGAAGAAGCATACCCTATATTTAATCGATGAGCCAACAGCCGGATTACATCCTAAGGATATCGAGCATTTTATGAAAGTATTAGTACGTCTTGTGAAAGAGGGAAATAGTGTCATTGTGGTAGAACACAATTTACAAATGATTACACAAGCTGACTGGATTGTTGATTTAGGAAAAGAAGGGGGCATACATGGAGGGGAGATTGTTGCGCAAGGAAGTATACAAGACCTTATGAAGTGTGAACATTCTTATACTGGGATGTTTATGAAACAATGGATGGAGGATATGCGTTGACAAAAAACAAATTCATACGTATACTATACATATCAAATAATTTTGATGTGAGGTGTTCTTATGAATGAAACTTATGCACAAGATGTGAAAATCTTCAAAGCTTTTTGCGATGAAAAAAGACTCGCAATTTTAGAGCTGTTAAAAAGTGGAGAGAAGTGTGCATGCGTATTGATGGAAGATATGAATATTTCTCAATCCGCGCTTTCTTATCATATGAAAATACTTTGTGAATCTGGTATCGTAAAACCTCGTCAGGAAGGAAAGTGGACACACTATAGCCTTTGTGAAGATGGTCGCAAGTTAGCGCAAGAGCGTTTGCTTGTGAGAACGACCCCAAATACAATTATGAAACAGCAATGTTGTAAATAAGTCATCCTTTCGATGGCTTTTAAAAACAATAACACATCAAAAAAAGTTGATATGATAAAGGAGGAAGTGTAGTGAATGTAGTACAAGAAGTTGTGACCTTCTTTCAAGAACAAATACTTGGGATGAAGTGGTTACAAGATGGAATTGGAAATATACTTTCCGCAATAGGGTTTGATTTGACATCTCCCTTTGGCGGAAGTTTGCATTTCTTCTTATATGACGTAATAAAAATTACCGTGCTTTTATGCTTTCTAATATTTATGATATCCTATATTCAAAGCTACTTTCCACCTGAAAGAAGCAAGAAAATATTAGGTCGATTCAAAGGGATTTGGGCAAATATTATATCCGCACTCCTTGGGACAGTTACTCCCTTTTGTTCATGTTCTTCCATTCCCTTATTTATTGGGTTTACAAGTGCAGGACTGCCTCTTGGTGTTACGTTTTCTTTCTTGATATCGTCACCTATGGTAGACTTGGGAAGTCTTGTATTGTTAATGAGTATTTTTGGTGGTAAGGTTGCCTTTGCTTATGTGCTTATTGGATTGATTTTGGCAGTGGTAGGTGGTACCCTCATTGAAAAACTGCATCTAGAGAACGAAGTAGAAGAGTTTATTCGAAATGCAGAACATGTTGAAATGGATTATTTATCTTTGTCCTATCGAGAACGTATAGAGTACGCAAAACAACAAGTAATAGAAACATTTAAAAAAGTATTTCCATATATATTGGTAGGTGTGGCCATTGGGGCAGTTATTCATAACTGGATACCACAACATTGGATAGAGAGTATCTTAGGTGGAAATAATCCATTTGGAGTGATACTTGCGACACTTGCGGGTGTTCCAATGTATGCGGATATCTTTGGTACCATACCAGTGGCAGAAGCATTGCTTGCCAAAGGTGCACAACTTGGGACAATCCTTGCGTTTATGATGGCAGTTACAACCCTTTCTTTACCATCTATAATTATGTTAAAGAAGGCATTAAAACCTAAGTTGCTTATCTTATTTGTAAGTATCTGTACGATTGGTATTATCATCATCGGGTATCTATTTAATGTATTTCATACATTCTTAGTGTAAATAAAGGAGGAAATAAGAATGAAATTATTCAATAAAAAAGTAGAAAGTAAAGCATGTTGTTGTAATGGAAATTGTGACTTCGAACAAGAAGGGAAAAGTGTCACACAGGAAGGTGTTTTGGTGTTAGGTTCTGGATGTGCCAAATGTAATGCTTTAGAAAAATCTGTACAAGAAGCTATCCAGGAAATGGGATTATCAATACCTATTCAACATATTACGGACTTCGCAGAGATTGCTCGTTATGGCGTTATGACAACTCCAGCACTTGTGTTAAATAAAAAAGTGGTTAGTTATGGAAAAGTACTTACCAAAGAAGAAGCGAAAGAATTATTGAAGAAGGCAGGGTATTAAATGCAAGAGAAGTTAAAAGTGGCATTTGTATGTGTGCATAATTCTTGTCGTAGCCAAATTGCGGAAGCATTTGGTAAACAACTTGCTTCTGATGTATTTGAAAGTTATTCAGCAGGAACAGAAGTGAAACCACAAATCAATCAAGATGCGCAACGTTTAATGAAAGAAATCTACCAAATCGATATGGAAAAGACACAATATTCTAAGTTAATTCAAGATTTACCTACTATTGATATCGTCATTACTATGGGATGCAATGTACATTGTCCAAATCTTCCATGCAGCCATAGAGGAGATTGGGGACTAGAAGATCCAAGTGGTAAGTCCGATGAAGAATTCAAAATAGTTATGAAAGAAATAAGAGAAAAGATAATGTATTTAAAAAAGAAACTAGAAAAAATCTAGTTTTTTTTTGACAATCTATCCCATGTGTATAAAACTCGGGTTGACAGCCTACCCTTTCTGAATATAATTTGTGTATTCTGTGAGTGTATATTTGCAGAACAATAAAGAAAAGGAAGGATTAAAATGAAGAAAGAGTGGAAAAGTATACTTCAAAGCACATGGATTAAGGTTGTACTCATAGCAATCACGATCATACCAATGGTGTACGCAGGAGTATTCTTAGGTTCTATGTGGGATCCGTATGGAAACGCAGATCAAATGCCAGTTGCCGTCGTCGATAAAGACAAGGAAGTGGAATATAATGGCTCAAAGCTTCATGTAGGAAAAGCATTATGTGAGAATCTAAAAGATAATCGTTCAATGGATTTCCAATTTGTAAAAGAAGGCGTTGCCAAAAAGGGATTAGAGGATGGTACTTATTATATGGTCATCACCATTCCAGAGAAGTTCTCCTATAACGCAACAACTCTATTAAATCAAGATCCTGAAAAGATGGTTCTAGAGTATGCGACTAACCCTGGTACTAATTATATCGCTTCTAAGATGGATGAAACAGCGATACGTACCATTCAGGAAAACATTAGTAAAACAATTACAAAAACATACGCAGATACGTTATTTTCTCAGGTTAAAACGCTAAGTAACGGATTGCGAGAAGCAAGCAATGGTTCTGTAAAACTAGAAGAAGGTGTTACACAAACAATTGCAGGGAATGATACAATCAAAGAAAATCTAAGAACTCTTGCAAGTAGCACCTTACAATTTGAAGATGGTTCTAAAACATTAATGGATGGCGTTGAGACCTATACGAAAGGTGTTGAACAATTGAGTGATGGAAGCAAACAATTGGATGAAGGACTACAAACACTGAAAGGAAATAGTGTACCATTAAGTCAAGGTGTTACAAAGTTAAACGATGGAAGTAGTTCCTTGCGTAAGGGTGTTGATACTTATACAACAGGAGTTGATGCATTAACGCTAGGATTGCATCAAGTAACTTCTAATAGCACTGCATTAAATAATGGTGTTAACGAAGTATCTAAAGGTATTTCACAAAGCAAAGTAGGTAGCGAACAATTACTGAATGGTATGCAAAGTTTATCGGATACATTGGCGTATCATCTAAGTGATGAAAACAAAGTATTATTTGCTCAATTACTTACAAGTCATGAAGGTATTAAAACAAAGAATGATACAATGCTTGCCAGTTTAAATCAGAAGGTGGTTGATGGCACAGCCAGTGATACAGAAAAACAAATGATTGCACTATTACAGGTGAATACTGCTTTATTATCAAAAGATAAAGATACCCTAACACTACAATCTAATGCACTTCAACAAGTTCATCAGACAATCTCTGTTCCTTTGTTATCAGGTATGGAACAATTGGATCAAGGCTTAGCCTTACTTGATCAAGGTATGAATACCAACACAGGACTAAAACAAAGTGTTTTAAATTATACACAAGGAGTCACAAAGCTTTCGCAAGGCGCAGATACATTGAGTGCTAACTCTTCAAATTTATCAAGTGGGGCATTATCACTAGAAGAGGGAACTGCACAACTGAATAAACAAATGCCAACCTTAGTACAAGGTGTACAACAACTTTCGGATGGTTCTAGCTCCTTATATACAGGATCTATATCTCTTATAAAAGCAAATCCAACATTATCAAGTGGAACTAATCAATTGTATGATGGATCTAGTAAAATCGCTTCTGGTGCATTCCAATTAGCAAATGGTTCTCAATCTTTATCACAAGGTTTGACACAAGTTAAAGATGGAAGTAATCAGTTAAGCAGTTCTTTACAAGATGGCGCAGATAAAAGTAATATCACAAGCAGTGAACAAACAAAAGAAATGCTCGCTCAACCAGTGGAAGTAGAACATGAAGAAATCTCTAAAGTAGAAACCAATGGAAAAGCAATGGCACCTTATATGATGTCTGTCGGATTGTATGTTGCTTGTATGGCATTTACTTTAATGTATCCTTTACTAAAAAACAATGTTCAAACAAAATCAGGTTGGAAGTTGTGGCTGAGTAAAGCATCTGTTATGTATGTGATATCTACTATCATGGCAATCCTTATGGTCAGTGCACTTGTATTGATGAATGGATTATCTCCATTACAAACATGTAAAACATTTCTTGTCTCATGTTTGATATCCGCAGCGTTTATGTCATTGATTGTATTCTTCAATATCACCTGTGGAAAAATTGGAGCTTTCCTCGTATTGATTTTCATGGTGTTTCAATTAGGTGGTGCAGCAGGAACGTATCCGATAGAGACATCTAGTAGTTTCTATCATACGATTCACCCATTTATGCCATTCACCTATAGTGTAGATGCCTTACGCCATACCCTTGCATTAGGTGGAAGTATTACTGGTGATGTACTCATCTTTACTGGAATGATACTTGTGTTTTCTTCTTTATCTATCTTATTCTATAAATGGAAAGTATCTATAAGTGAAGAAGCATTTGAAAAAACAAAATTGGCACAATTTCATTAACATATCAATTTTATAAACCATAATTCAAAACATAAAAACGACCAAGTACCTTTGTATTTGATCGTTTTTAGTAGAAGCTATGTTTGTTGTAGGTATTATTTCTGTCCACTTTTGATACGTATACATTTCTTTATATCATCCATTCTCTCTTTATCTTCTAATTCAATTCTTAACCAACGCTGTCCCATGCCTTCTTGCGTATCATGGTATAAGTTTTGAAGGTATTTGCTCATGGTAGAAAGTTCTTTTTCAAAGCGTTCATTTTCCTTTTGACCAACTACTACAAGAACCCAAAGATAACCTTCAAAAGGATATACAGTGCATAAATTCTTTCCACCCTTTTTAAATTTCACATTCCATCCTGGCCACACACAATTACTGTATTCAAAAACAGGCTTACATGCATAAGTTTGGGTTATATAATCATAAAAGATTTCCCATACTTCATTCCTTACAAAATTTCTAATATCGTCTTCATAAGGCTCATCCATTCGATTCATCTTATCCCAACGTGCCATATACATCACCAATCCTTATACATAAAGTATATAGGAAAGTATATGACAACGCTATGTCATATTTAAAAATTATGTCTTATCTGTCATCTTTGTGACGATTTCATTAAGATTAACAAAACATTTCTTGAGTTCTCTAGACAATAGGATATATGCGTGTAAGATAAAAGATATCTAGGAGGAGGTATTCCTATGAATAAGATAAATTTAAGAACTTTGCGTGAAGAGTATGATATTAGTGCTTTGCGTATTGCGAAGTTTATGAAAGTAAGTGAACAAGAAATTTTGAATTGGGAAAATGGAGTTAAGGAACCCTCCGCTCAACAACTTCGTGAACTTGCCTCTTTATTTGATATCTCATTGGATGAGCTTTCTAATGGATATGAGGATGATAAAAAATCATCTTCTACAAAGGAAAAAAGTACTCCTTCAAAGAAGGGGAAAATAAAGCGTAAGACGAAAAAGAAAACGAAATATAAAACCAAGAATGTAGACCATAAGACGGTGGAAAAGAAAAGGAATTGGCCACTTCTAGTGATCCTTTTGTTATTGATCGGATTGATTGGTGCTGGTGGCTATTTGTATTGGAAATATGGAGATGAATATTCATTTGTGAAAAAGAACAGCTATACTATGAATGAAATAGCAGGTACATTTACAAGCGAAAAGATTTACGAAGATAGTAGTTCAAGTATTCTTTTGAAGAGTGATGGAACCTATCAAATGAAGTATAACGATTGCAGTGCGGATTCTACTAAAGAGGGAACGTGGACTATGGATGAGAATAGTATGACTCTGACAAGTCATTCTGCAGATGTAATTACATTTAAAATCCTGAGTGCTAATTCCTTAAAAGTGCAGGGAACCATAGGTTGTTCCATTCAGAAAGGTGATGTCTTCACGAGGGGCTCAATTACAAGTGATAGTAAAGAAGGACCTAATGAAGAAGAGGGTAGCGATGATTCTGATACTACGGATGAAGCTTCATCATATATCGTAGTAGGGCAATGGAGTGGGAACAATTCTACCTTACACATTAAAAGTGTAGACAACAACAAAGCGGTATTTACTCTACAAAGTTATGATCCATCCAATTCAGAAAATGTGGCATCTTTGGATGGTATTGAAGGTAGCATCAACGCTAATACAATGACATTTGATTTCAAGGATGATGGGTATGGAAATAGCGGTACAGGAAGTATCGTATTTGATAGTACACAAGCAATATTCAATATTACGTTTACTACAAAGAATGAAGAAGCATCTTGGTCTATTTTACAAAGTGGTACCTTATTTAAATAGGAATGCATAAAGTTTATAAGTCTGCTCATACTATTCTATAAGGAGGAATCAATATGAAAATTCTGAATTATATCGCGTTGATTATAGGAATCGTAGGAGCATTAAACTGGGGTCTCATTGGCTTATTCGATATTAACCTTGTGACCATGCTATTTGGTGTAGATACCATGTTGACAAGAATTGTATATGTATTGGTTGGTATCAGTGGTCTATGGATGCTCACATTCTTTCCAAGATTGAACGATACGAAATATTAAGAGAATGTTGTTAAGTTAAGGGTACTTAGGTACTCTTTTCTTTTTTTAGCTTACCTTTACAATTCTGTACGTACAGGTTATAATCATGTTATATAAGGTAGGAGATCATGATGAACTATATAGTTTGTGGGAATATTTTGGATGATGTTCATGTGGAAGAAGAATTGAAAAAATATCAAGATCACCGACCTCAAAAAAAGGAAAATGTGGGACCATACGTTCAGGGGTATGATATTGGTGCGCAAAGAG
This sequence comes from Longicatena sp., assembly GCA_036639195.1. Taxonomy (GTDB): domain Bacteria; phylum Bacillota_I; class Bacilli_A; order Erysipelotrichales; family Erysipelotrichaceae; genus JAVWJF01. The sequence goes on along the minus strand of JAVWJF010000006.1, from coordinate 4,510 downwards.
TGAATAATGGATATCCCAATATAGATATCTCAAAGGATGTGAATGTTGAAAGTATTCAGATTTTAGAAATGAATGTTCGAATATATCGTTCAAAAGGAGCAAAAGGTGCACTCCCTTGTATTTGTTATTTACATGGCGGAGGGTTTTGTGCGGGAAGTTTAGATGCTGTAGAACATCCATGTAAAAGGTTGGCAGAGTTAAGTTCCTCATGTGTAATATCCCTCGATTATGGGTTGGCTCCAGAATATCCATTTCCTTACGCAATTCATCAATGTTTTGAAGTAACTCGCTATCTTTATGAACACGCTGAGCAATATAACATAGATAAAAATCATATCGCGTTAGCTGGGGATAGTGCAGGAGCAAATATTGCACTGGGAGTTGCTCAGTTGGATGCTGCACAATCATCAATTCTATCATTTCTAATGCTGTATTATCCGGTCGTAGATCAACGCATAGAGAAAGAATATACATGGGAGTTTGCTTATTATGGAAAAAAGAGTAACCCTTATATCGATGCTTGCGTTACATCATTAAAAGATTGCGAGAAGATGTTTCAAGTATGTTACTTACAAGGAAGTGATAGCACAAATACACTTGCTTCTCCCATATTGCTTGAAACACTAAAGGGATTGCCTCCCATTCGTTTATGCGTTGCAGAATTTGATTATTTACGTGTATCTCAAGAAAAGTTTTATCAAAAATTCAAAGAGAAACACGATATAGAGTTGGTTTGTTATGCGGGTGTAAATCATGCATTTTTAGATAAGCTAGGAGTATTTCCACAAGCAGATCACAGTTTAAAATACTTTGCAAATCAATGGAAAGATGATATAGGAGGAAAGAAACATGGAGAGTAAATATCATACTATATATGGAAAACTTTTAACCATGATAGAAGAACAGAAAGTAAAAGCTGGGGATTTATTACCAAGTGAAAATGAATTGATGAAGATTCACGACGCATCACGTGATACCATACGTAAAGCATTGAACCTTTTGGCACAAAACGGTTATATCTCTAAGGCAAAAGGGAAAGGTTCTGTTGTGTTGGATAATAGTCGTTTTAGTTTTCCAGTGTCTGGAGTGACTAGTTTTAAAGAACTTGCTCAAAGTATGGGGGGAGTTATTGAAACCATTGTATCTGTGTTTGAGAGTGTAGATGCAGATAAAGATTTGAAATGGGAACTCATGATGGAAGAAGGTAAAGTTTGGAAGATTGAGCGTATTCGTAAATTTGATGGTGAACGCATCATTCGTGATATTGACCATTTAAATGCTCAAATTATCCCAGGATTAACAAAGGAAATCGCACAAGATTCACTTTACGATTACATAGAGCACACCCTTGGTTTGAAGATTAGTTTTGCGAAAAAAGAAATTACAGTACAGAATGCAACACAAAAAGATAAAGAGTTATTGGATATGAAACAGTATGAAATGGTTGTATCAGTAAAATCATTTACCTATTTGGAAGATGCTACGTTATTTCAATATACGGAATCTAGACATAGACCAGATAAGTTTCAATTCATTGATTTCGCAAGAAGAGATAGTTAGAAAATGTAGTCTACGGACTGCATTTTTAAATTAATTATGTAAATACATAAAAATTTTAGGATTTTTGAAATTTATTTCGTATATACCTATGGAAGGGGTATACCCTTTCCAAGGAGGAATCATAATGATGATCACAAGAAGCAAAGAAGTAAATTTTTGTAATGATGTATTTTTTAAATATGCGTTAAGCGCAGATGATGAGACTTCAATATTCATTCGACATTCTATCATCGAAGAACTCACAGGCATTCATCCCAAAGAAAGCAAAGTCTTAAATCCTATTTTGGATGCGAAGATTATTGGTAAAAAAGGAGTTGTTTTAGATGTTCATGTTAAGGATGAACAGGATAACGAATATGATATTGAAATGCAGACAACTTATATTGGATCGATAGATAATAAACGATTTCAATTGTATTTGACTAGGATGTTATCAAACCAGTTGAGGAAAGGGGATAATTACAAAAAGTTAAAACATGTATATCAAATCGTATTTGTAGATGCAATAGCCCCGTGTAATGAAGATTTAATTAATGAATATGAGTTAATGAATAAAGGTGGATATCCTATGGGTGGAGATTCCCTCATAAAAAGTATTTTCATTCATTTGCCAGTAATCAATCGTATTGCGAAAGAAAAGGGAGCCTTACATATGAGTGGATTTGAACAGCTTTGCTATCTGTTTAAAAATAATAGAAATCGTGATATACTGAAGTCAGAGGAAAGGTTGGTGAGAGCAATCATGGAAAAATATCAACACATGCAAGATGATGAAGATCTTTGGTCTATTGCAATGGCAATTGAAATGGGAGAAATGAGAGTGGAAAACCAATTAGAAGAAAGAACTCAAATAGCTCTAGAGCAGGGTATGAAAAAGGGGATTGAAAAAGGAATCAAAGAAGGTATTGAAAAAGGTATAGAAAAAGGAATTGAAATAGGTTCTCGTAAAGGCAAAGAGGAAGAACGTCTCCATATAATCTCAAAATTTATAAGACAAAAGTTTGGGAGTGATGAAACTGAATGGCTTTCAACCATGACACAAGAACAACTAGAACATATCATTGATGAATTGTTTTTGTGTGAAACCTTAAAGGAGTTAAAGAGTAAAGAGTGATATAGAACAAAGGTGTGAGACTACAATTTCATACCTTTTTTAAATTCATATAAAATAAGTGTTGACAACATGTACGTACAGGTTTATGATTAGGGCATAAAGAACTTGTACGTACAAGATGAATTAGGAGGATGTCATATGAGCAAATATACAAATGACGCAAAAGAATTACTCACATACGTTGGTGGAAAAGAAAACATTAACGCAGTTTCTCACTGTGTCACACGTGTTCGATTTGTTTTGGTAGATGAAGCAAAAGCAGATGTTAAGAAAATCGAATCTTTAAAGTCTGCAAAGGGAACCTTTACGCAATCAGGACAGTTTCAAGTTATTATAGGAAATGATGTGCAAGAATTCTACAATGAATTTATGCTGGTAAGCGGTTTGTCTGGAGTAAGTAAAGAAGATATCAAGAAAGCAGCGAAAACGAATCAAACACGTTTGCAAAAAATTATGGGGAACCTTGGCGAAATCTTCGCACCATTGATTCCTGCTCTTATTTGTGGAGGTTTGATATTAGGCTTTCGAAATATTATTGATTCTATCAAAATGTTTGAAGATGGGTCAAAGACTTTAGTTGAGATATCACAATTTTGGGCAGGTGTTGACTCCTTCTTATGGTTGATTGGAGAAGCTGTATTCCAGTTCTTACCAGTAGGGATTGTTTGGTCCATTACTAAGAAAATGGGTACCACACAAATCCTTGGAATCATCCTTGGAATTACGTTGGTGTCTCCACAATTATTAAATGCATACTCTGTAGCAACTACAGCAACTGCAGATATACCTGTATGGAACTTTGGGTTTGCGAGTGTACAGATGATTGGATATCAAGCACAAGTAATCCCTGCAATGATGGCTGGTTTTGTACTTGTATATCTTGAAAAATTCTTCAGAAGAATATCCCTAGATTATATATCCATGATTGTTGTGCCATTTTGTTCATTGATTCCTGCAGTTTTAATTGCACATACCATTGTAGGTCCTATTGGATGGACAATAGGAAATGCAATTTCAAGTGTTGTTTATGGTGGCTTAACCTCTGCATTTGGTTGGTTATTTGCGACATTGTTTGGTTTCTTATATGCACCACTTGTTATCACTGGGCTTCACCATATGAGTAATGCAATCGATTTACAGTTGGTGAGTGAATTCAATGGAACTATCTTATGGCCAATGATTGCATTATCCAATATTGCGCAAGGTTCTGCGGTTCTGGCAATGATCGTATTGCAACGTAAAAATGAAAAAGCTCAACAAATATCAATTCCGGCATGTATTTCCTGTTATCTAGGAGTAACAGAACCAGCCATGTTTGGGGTAAACTTAAAATATATGTTTCCATTTATAGCAGGTATGATTGGTTCTGCATGTGCGGCAACCTTCTCCGTTGGTATGGGTGTTATGGCTGAAACAATCGGTGTTGGTGGAATTCCAGGAATACTTTCTATCAAGACGCAATATATGCTTATGTTTGCGATAGCAATGTGTATAGCGATTGTGATTCCTTTCCTTATTACGTATGTGATTGGAAAGAAAAAATTATCACAAGAAGAACTTACAGGAATTGAACTTGTAGATGCAGATGAAATAAACGCATTACATGAAGAACTTATATCTCCAATGAGTGGAACACTGTTAACTTTAGATCAAGTTGAAGATAAAGCATTCTCTTCACGAGCAATGGGAGATGGATTTGCGATAGAACTAGAAGCTAGTGCATTAATTAATACTATCCATTACGGGCATCCTTATTCAGTAACTTACCAACGCACTCTCTATATTAGTAATACTAATATAACATATCTATAAAGATTGACAGTGTGTAATAAGATA
>JAVWJF010000005.1:0-29113 GCA_036639195.1 Longicatena sp. | reverse complement strand
CAAGCATGTTTAACGGGTTCTACAAATACTACACAGATTTTAGCAGGTATTCCATTGTATTGGGCATATATTATTACGTTCTTTGTATTCTTATTTTATATCTTCTATTATGTATATATTCCATGGAAGGTATGGCCTGGACAAACACCTGCAAAACGATTATTAAAATATAAAATTGTAATGATGGACAATTCTGAAGTAAGTGCAAAAGCGCTCTTTTTAAGAAATGTAATCGCTATGACCTTTATTGAACTTGCGGTGTTTACGACCACATATATTGTACAATTGGTAGTACTAACAGCACGTATTGATTATCCTTCCTTTTTTGGATATGTCACATATTTCATGACATTTTTATCCTTTTTACTTACCCTAACAAATTACAATCGTCGTATGATTCACGATTATCTTGGAGGTACAAAAGTATATATGCTTCCTGCTGAAGAAGGATCAAAATATCACGCATTATAAAAGAATAGAAGTTAGAAAGCAGTGAGAAATCACTGCTTTTATCTTTCGTCAAGAATATAAACGGATTTTATAATTTTAGTTTGACTCCCAAAAAAGTCGATAAATAAAGGTTTATTTTCATATTTTGGTTAGGAAAAGAGGATTTCCTATACCTTAGGAAATCATTTTCATGTTGTGAAAGATAAACTTTTATTATAATAAGGTTGTAAAAAGTTTAGTGCGCACTATTAAATTTTTTAGAAGTTTAAAGAGGAGGAAATTAAAATGTTTGACAAGCTCGAAAAAATTCTTATGCCAATGTCTGACGTGTTGAGTAAAAACAGAGTATTGATCGCTATTCGTGACGGATTCTTAATTGCTACACCATTGTTGATCGTTGGTTCAATCTTCTTGCTGATTGCTAACTTCCCTATTCCAGGATGGTCAGATTTCTGGACAGGTGTCTTTGGGGCAGGCTGGGAAGAATGGTTTAAAGCCGTATCTCGTGCAACATTCAACTGTACAGCGTTGCTTACTTGTTTGGGTACTGGGTATGCAATGGCGAGAGAGTTTAAAGGGGATAAAATTCAAGGTGCAGCAGTTGCCTTAGTTTCATTCTTTATCTTACAACCTGTAATTCACGATGCTACAAATGATGCAGGAGAAGTCGTTGTAGAAGGTGCATTTGCTGGTTTATCTTTCGATAATATTGGTACGAATGGTATCTTTATGGCTCTATGTTGTTCAATTCTTTGTGTACTTCTATTTATTTGGGTATACAAAAAAGGTTGGACAATCAAAATGCCTAAAGGTGTTCCACCAGCTGTAGCAGATTCATTTGCTGCATTAGTTCCAAGTGCTGTTGTATTATTAGTATGTTTCTTAATTCGTATCTTCTTCCAGTTCACTCCATTTGAAACTGCACAGGGATTCGTATTTACTGTTCTTCAAACACCTATGAAAGGGTTAGGAGATACATTAGGAGCAAATGCTATCTATAGTTTCATGTGTACATTCTTATGGTTCTTTGGTATCAATGGTCCAGCCGTAATGAACTCAGTGTTCTTTATTGGTAACGTATTAACAGCGGATCAATTAATTGCCTTTGAAGCAGGTACACCAAACAATGAATTACCACATATCTTTACAAATCCGTTCTCGAATTTCTTTACGAACTTCGGTGGTGGAGGTAGTACGCTATCGCTTGTAATTTGTATGTTATTATTCTGTAAATCAGAACGTATTAAAGTATTAGGTCGTTTAAGTATCGTTCCAGGAGTATTTGGAATCAATGAACCAATCATCTTTGGTTTACCAATTGTATTGAACCCAATTATGATTATTCCATTTATCTTTGTACCAATGTTTAACTTATGTACTTCATATTTCTTAACAGTGGCAGAAATTCTACCTAGAACAACAGGTGTAAACTTACCTTGGACAACTCCAATTGGATTCTCTGGTTGGTTATCAACAGGAAGTTGGATTGCAGCTGTGTGGCAGATTATCTTACTTGTTATCGGATGTTGTATTTACTTCCCATTCATTAAAGCACTTGATAAAGGGTACTTACATGATGAAGAAAATGCAGAAGGAACAGACGACGAAGATATTTCATTCGATGATTTATCATTGGATGACCTATAAGAATTTTAAATCGTATACCTTTCGATAATTTGAAAATATCAAAATAACGATTAGAATTCTACAAGAAAAGCATAAAAAAAAGATAAACCAACAGGAAACAGGTATATCTATAAACGTATAGATTTAGAGATAGCGAACGCTATCTCTTTCTTTTATATTTCCTAATAACTAGGAAATATAATTGGATGAATTTTTCGTGATAAAGTTTTATAATAGTAGTGTAAGGGAGGATGCTTTATGAAACGATTCTATTTATTTTGTGATCAGGGAATGTCTACGAGCTTATTAGCTAGTCGTATGCAAGACTGTGCAAATCAGCATCTGTTACCAATTGAAGTTGCTGCATTTTCCTATAAGAAAATGCAAAGTATCGTAGATGAAAAACATCCGGATATCATCCTATTAGGGCCACAGGTAAAGTACTTATTCAATGAAACGAAAAAGAATTATGATGAAGATACACCTGTGATGTTAATCTCTCAAGAAGATTATGGGATGATGGATGGTGAAAAAGTACTAAAGAAAGCATTACTTCTGCTACAAAAAAGAAAACAAGGAGAACAATAAAATGAAAGTATTGATGGTATTTGATCAGACGCAAGCAGGACTTGGTGGTAAAGAAAGTCCAGATTTAGCAATGGGTGGAAAGCCAATGGCGATAGGTTCTTGTCACATGTTTGAAAAGTCTTTAACAGAAATGGGTGGTAGCATTTGTGCTACTCTATATTGTGGAGATGGAACATTTGCGCAAGATCCAGAAACAAACGGAAAGAAATTTGCAGCAATGAGCAAAAAGTTAAATCCTGATGTTGTTATTTGTGGACCATGCTTCAATTATGGAAGCTATGGAAAAATGGCTGCAAAAACGGCACAAGTAATCAATGAACTAACAGATATTCCTGCATTTGCTATTATGTCAGAGGAATGCAGTGAGGCAATTGAAGAATTTAAAAATCATGTTACAATTCTTAAAATGCCTAAAAAAGGTGGTACAGGTTTACCACAAAGCTTAACAATGATGTGTGAATTTGCACTTGCACTTGCGAAAAAAGAAGACGTAAGTGAAATGATCAAAGAGCACGCATACCATTAAAAAGCAAACTCCTATTAACTCAAAGAAAAGCAGCTTTCTCGCTGCTTTTCTTGTTTCCTATGCATTAGGAAACAAACTTCATATACATTATGGAAAAAAGGCTTATAATGAACTTGTAAAAGAGAAAGAGGTGCGTTTATGTATTTTGATGAAACACTTGCATTGATGCAAGAATTAACACAGGTAATTGGTATTTCTGGAGATGAAAAAGAAGTCTCACATATAATGAAAAGACATATGGAATCCTACGCAGATGAAATTGTGTATGATAATCTAGGATCTATATTTGCAGTAAAGAAGAGTAAAAAACCGAATGCTCCAAGAGTTATGGTATGTGGACATATGGATGAAATTGGTTTTATGATTACTAGTATTAAGAAAAATGGATTAGCTGGATTCATTTGTATTGGTGGAATCAATCCACAAAGTTTACATGCACAACGAGTACGTGTGAAAGCTAGCAATGGTACAGAGTTGGTAGGTAATATCGTATGTGATAGTGATGATATTGCTTCCTGTGATGTAAAGAAAATGTTGATTGATTTTGGTGCAGAAAGCGATACTATGGCAAATGATTGGGGTGTTAAAGTAGGGGATAGTGCTGTGCTAGATGGTCCATTTGTTGTATTAAAAGATGGACATCGCATTCTTTCAAAAGCATGGGATAATCGTTATGGTTGTGTTATGGCAATTGAAGTTTTAAAAGCACTTAAAGATATCGAATTAGATGTAGATTTATACATTGGCGCAACTGTTCAAGAAGAAGTTGGAATTCGTGGTGGAACAACAGCAACAGGTTTGATTCATCCAGATATGGGTATTGTTATGGATTGTAGCTTTGCCAATGATATAAGTGGAAAAGAGAATGCAGTTGGACAATTAGGGAAAGGTATTTTAGTTCGCTATTATGATAAGGGTATGATGCCAAATCGTATGTTGTTGGATACACTTGTACAAACATGTGAAAAACAACAACTTCCATATCAATACTTTTATAATATGGCACAAACGGATGCTGCCTGGATTCATAAATTATTTTCTGGATGTCCTACCTTAAGCGCATGTATTTGTGCTCGTAATGGTCATACTGGAAACAGCATCATAGATCTACGTGATTATGAATGTGCTAAAGCAGCTATACTTTCCATTATCCAATCTCTTGATGAAGAAAAAATTAACGCTTATAAAGCGGAAAATCGCTAAGAGGTTTCTATGAAAGAAGCCTATGGAGAAATGAATCTAGAAATGATCAAAGAAATGAGTGAAGCTCATGGTATTTCTGGATGTGAAAAAGAAGTTAGTCGTGTCATGAAAAAATGGTTAACACCAGTCAGTGATGAGATTACATATGATAATTTAGGTTCCATTGTAGGATTACAAAAAGGTCATAAAGATGGACCAAAAGTTATGATTTGTGGACACATGGATGAAGTTGGTTTCATGGTACGTGAAATTGATGAACAAGGTTATATTAGAATGTTACCAGTTGGTGGTTGGTGGGGACATGTGCTTCCTTCCCAAACTTTATATGTAACTACCAAAGAAGGCAAACGATATCATGGAGTGGTTGGGTCAAGTGCACCTCATGGACTTCCAGCGGAAGTAAAAGAAAAGGTTATCAAACCGATGGATTTATTTTTGGATTTGGGTGTTGATAACAAAGAAGAAGTAGTAGAGTTAGGTATTCAAATTGGTGATATGATTACACCAGATACAACGTTCGAAGTTATGAACAATCCGAATTATTTAATGGGAAAGGCTTGGGATGATCGTTTATGTGCAGGTCTTGCCATGGATGTGTTGTACCGCATTCAAAACGATGATCATGAAGCCAATGTGTATGCTGTAGGAACCGTACAAGAGGAAGTAGGTCTTCGTGGTGCTAGAACTGCCACAAACCTTATACATCCTGATGTCGCGATCGCATTGGATGTTACAACTGCATTAGATACACCAATGGATAAAGGGGAAGTAAAGCTTGGTGGAGGAGTTGTATTGAGCGTGATGGATGCAGGTATCATTGCACATAAAGCACTTCTACATGAAATGGAAGATATCTGTCGTGATTTAGGTCTTGATATCAATTATGATATGATGACTGCTGGAGGAACAGATGCGGATAATATTCATAAAGCATTTGATGGTATCATAACGATGACGTTAAGCATTCCAACTCGTTATATGCATTCTCATCGTTTGATGATTCATCGCAAAGATTATGTACAAACCGTTGAAGCAATCGCAGAATTCTGCCGTCGTGTAAATTGGGAAAAACTAAAAGCAATGAAAGCTTCTATACAATAAAAAGTGTGTCGAGAGACACTTTTTATGTACATTATTTATGCAGAAATTTATAAAAGCGTTGTAGTACTAATAAAGGGTGATGATCTTTAAGGGATATTTCAAGTTGAGAATATCCTTTTTTAAAATGTTGTATTTGCAATCTTCGATTAGGCACAAGATTATAAGGTAATTTATGCAATGGAAACCATTTTATGCATTTAGTTTCATCGCTTGTAAAATCGATGCATTCTTCTAGAATATGAGTAGAAAAGACAACTTGTGTATCTTGATATTTCGCGCGTTTATAACGTCCAATTTCTTGATCAATAGAAATGCTGTATCCACATTCTTCTTTTGCTTCTCGAATGACGCAAGCAATTTCACTTTCTCCTTGTTCTTTTCTTCCACCAGGTAGATCCCACAAAGGAAAATCCTTTCGTTTCACTAAAAGTATTTTATTGGATTTAAAGATGATACAAAAACAGCCTATGGTATGTGTCATAATAGATTCCTCTTTTTCGTATGGTATCATAAACTAGATATCTCATTTATAGAAAACTGAGTAAATAAATGAAATATGGCATACTAAAATGTTGTGATAACTAAAAGGTTTTTTTGAATGAGCGTAGCATCCATTATGTAGTTACTATTTCTATTCGATAAGAAAAAAATATTAAAAATTACATTTACTTTGTGTTTTAAATTAAAGTTCGTAGACATAGTTATATATCTATTCTGCCGATAATGACAGCTTCAATTTCATAAAAAAAGGATATGGTTCCGCATCAATCTGCACATCCAACCTCAAGCGGTCAGAAAGCCATATCCATAAAGAGCATACTCTCTTTGTAACCAAAATATACCATAACTATACATATATGTCAATTTGGACATATTAAAAAAGTCAAACTTCAAGAATGTTATCTGCTATAAATTTATAAAAATCATTTTCTACATTTGTCTTATACATACGTATAACACTGCAAATATTATCAATGAATTGTATACCTGCTTCTAAGCGTGAATCTTGTTTTTTAATTGATATTACATGCTTACGAATTTTGATAGTATCAATTATTTTTTGTTCAAAATTATTTTTATTAAAGGAATCAAAAATAATATCAATATCCTTGCTTGTTTTTGAGACTATATTATCGAGCAATAAGATATATTGTTTTTCTTTTGTTTCCTGATTCATCCTATTTCCATTCTTGTTGTACATTGAAAAAATGATTTTATAGTTTAATTGATTGATTTGCTTAAGCATTAGAATTTTTATTTTCTGATATTTATTATCCAAATAAACAGATTTGAACTCAATGAATATTTTTTCTTTCTCTCGTTTAGATAAAGGAATATTCTTAACCTTCTTTTTAAATTGCTTGTAGATTTTATCCGTCTTATCTTTGGAATCCGTCAATATTCCTGCAACGATAAAGTAATCATCACATTCTGTTTCGTCTACATATAGTATCATTATCATCCCTCTTTAAAATGTATTATATAATATTTCAAGTATGATTTGTATCTAATTCTACCTTTTATGCATTATCCTGTTATGAGATTTTTCCTATATGCATAATGACCCTCCTAAGTAGAGAGTGAATTGAGCTCTAACCTTGTAAATTTGAATGATTTCGCAAAGCTATATGTAGCTTTCATATTCCTTTGAATAGAATGTTATAAAAAGTTATCTCATGAAAAAAGCTGTGCATTTGCACAACTTTTTATAACATATCCTCTAATTCATAGTCATCATATGGCCACATTGGACGATAAATTTGTTTGAACTCTAATAGTTCACTTCTTTGGTATGTAGGTCCTTGCGTAAGTGCCATCATACATAAATCGCCATATGCATCAAACTCAGCAGATATATATCCTTGTTTAACCACAACGACATCATAATCTTCTAATGTGATTCCACAGCGAGCATATTGTTGTGGTTCATAAAATTGAATCGCATCGTTCAATATTACAACGCTGACTGGCGCATGATCAAATTGCACTGTGATTGCAGTTCCCATATCTTTTTTATGTTCATAACCTTCATCGGGTAAGCCTTTGGCAATGATTACCCCTTCTACATCTACTGCTTTACATAGATCATCAAAATCCATACCAACACGCAGAGAAACATGTTCTCCGACTTCTTTTCCATAGAGTTCTTTGAAGGCATTATGATCGACAATGCCACTTATCAGATAACGTTTGTTATTTGTATCTTTTAATTTTAAAATCTGTTGTAGGATAAAGGTATTAAAACCATCTCCTCCAGAGCCAACATTATCTCCAGAATCAGTGACAAACACTGTGCCACCAGTATGAGCAACAGCTTTCTTTAGTACTTCCTCAGGGAGACCAGTATTTCCATGGTAATGAAACTCGTGACGTTTAGAATATGCAAAGGCACGTATTTGATCAGCAACTTCTTCCGCATATGCACGATATTTTTCACGTTGTGGAACAACGACTACAGAACATCCTAGCTTGTCACCATCATGACGTAGATATCCAATATGGAAAGAAGCACTTAGAATGCGTGCATCTTTTTCTGCGTCATCACACATCTTGTTGATGGATAGCATAGGTTCATCAAGAGAAACACTTTTTTCTCCTCCAATAATAATTGGAACTTTACGATAAACAGGGTGCATATTTCTTCTGTTCTTTAATAAATCTACGAATTTCTCTGCGACAAATGCAAATGTTTCTAGTGCGTCGGTATGTGGAGAGTGTCGATAACATCGAAGAATGTTCACATTGTCTACGAGTTCTTGTGATAAGTTTCCATGCTGATCCATCACGAGTGCGATAGGCATGTGAGGACCAACAATCTTTCGAATATCTCTTAAGAAGGCATGTTCTGCCGAACCTCCTTCAAGTCCAATGACTTTACTTGCACCATGTAAGAATAAATAGATTCCATCTATTTCATGCATATGTGCTTTTACTTCCGTAAGTAAACGTGAGCGAATGAATTCAAAGGCATCATATGTCACAAGACCATGAGGATGTCCACGTGCTATAATACTGGGAATTAACTCAATTCCAGCATCTTCAAATACGTTACGACAAGACACATGTTGAATTGCTTCTTCTCCAAACTTAAAGACGAATTTATCAAATGTCATAAGACTGCGAGAATGTTCGTTAGATTCTGAACTAAAATAACCAAATAGTACTTTCATATATTTATTTCCCTTCTTCGTTTTCGTAAATCAGGTAACTTTCCATATAGCGATTTGCATTTCCAAAGCAAATCGTCTCTACTTCCTCTTGTGAATAGCCATGCTCTAACAGTTGATTTGCTAAGTTTTGAATATGTGCTACACTATCCAATTCTTTTACCATACAAGTAGGATCATCCATATAATCCATGAAATCAAATCCCAATGCGATAAGTTGGGTTCCAAAGCGTTCTTTTATATAATCTATGATTTTGATGAATTCTTTTAGCGTTTGTTTGGATTCATCTCTTGTCACAAACCAACGAACAGGAAGAGCACCTAGGATACCACCATGTTCTTGTAAAACTTGAATTTGAGGATCGCTTAGATTTCGATAATGATTGAATAATCCTTTTACATTGCTGTGGGTTGCTAGGATCGGTGTTGTAGAGATACGTTGTATATCATAGAAGTTCCACTCACAACAATGACTGACATCGATTGCCATATGAACTTCATTCATTGCTTCAATACATTGTATACCCAAATCACTAAGTGGCATGTTTCCACTTTTTGCTCCACAAGCAAGTGCGTTATGGTCATTCCAACAAAGAGATGCCATGCGTACATTATGTTGATATAACCACTGTATTTTTTCTCTTACTTGATCACGTATTCCACACATTCCCTCTAGCGCGATAAAGACACGAATATCTTTATCGTAACCAAAGGAATAGTGTTCACTTCGCTCTATGGATGCATTTATATATAAGACTTGCTCCATCATATCTTGCCATGTTTCGCTAGAAGAGAAACAACAAACAATTGCAGTTGTATCAATCCCACCTTGTTTCATTTTAGGATAATGATAATCGTCTAGACGATTGGGTTGTTCTATGCGATGTTCAAAAATATCACTACCTATATCATCATGTAAATTAAAGAACTTTATCATGTTATTGTCCCTTCGCAAGTTCTAAGAACATATCCATTTGTTTTGTAATAGATGCTAAGGAAGTTTCCCAGAATTCAGGTTTACTTAAATCAATACCAGCAATGCGTGCACAATCTTCTACTGTATTGGTAGTAGAAGCTTTTAATAATGCGCGATATTTTGGAAGGAAGGCTTCTTTTTCTTGTTCATACATCGCATATAATCCTCTAGAGAACAATGCTCCAAAAGTATATGGGAAGTTATAGAAGGCAATATCTGGTATATAGTAATGAACTTTTGTGATCCAACGGAATGGGTGTAACCATTCTGGGTCCAAGCCATTACCAAAGCATTTCTTTTCTGCATCCAACATCAATTCTTGTAAATCAGATGCGAATAGAAACTTACTTTCACATTGATCAAATACAGCTTTCTCAAAGGTATAACGTGTTGTAATATCACATATATTTTGACAAAGAGCGGATAGTTGTGTATCAATCAAGAATAACTTATTCTTTTCATCTGCATCTTGAATCAAGGCATTGTACATGATGTTTTCATTAAAAGTAGATGCTGTTTCCGCAAGTGGCATACAGTATTCTCTATTTAGTGGACGTTCATCTTCTACCATCATTCCATGATAAGCATGACCCAATTCATGAGCCACTGTAATGACATCACTTAATGTATCGCCATAATTGGTAATGATTCTACTCTGTTTGATCCAAGCTAGATTTTCACAGAACGCACCACTTTGTTTGCCGGCATGGGATGGGTAGTCCATCCAATGTTCATCCATTGCACGTTTTGTCATATCATATAAATCATTTGAGAATGTTTTGAAATGTTTTAAAATATAACGTTCACAATCTTCCATAGAGAAACTCATTGTACTCTCTCCAATGGTTGCGTAAATATCATACCAAGGAAGACCATTCTCATACCCTAACATACTTGCTTTCGTACGTAGGTATTCATGGAATTTCGGTAAGTATTTATCCACTGCAGCATACATTGCATCAAGGGTTTCTTTTTTCATAAACGAATCTTGAAGCATTTTATCTAAAGGATCTTGATATCCTCGTAAGCGCGCTTCCATAAGTTGGTGACGCTTGATGTTGTTTACAGAAAAAGCCAAGGGTTCTTTGATGGATTCATACGCTTTCATCTCACAAATAAAGGCTTCTTTACGCTCTTGCTTACGAGTGGAATGACATAGGTTTTTTACTTGTGTTAAGGTCATTGTTTTACCAAGACACTCTGTAGTAACATTGGATGTTAAATGATAATACATATCACTGAATGCTTTTACGCTTGTTTGTGAAACACTTGCTAAAAGTCCCTCTTCTTCTTTGCTAAGGGCATGGGATGCTTTGTCTTTAAGCGCATGAAGCATAAAGCTATATTCTTTTAAAGTATCATCTTGCTCAATGTAGCAATCTATGTTATCAATGTGTGCTAAGTACTCTTTTATTTGAGAACGATACATGGAAAAGGAAGAAATTCTAGAATTGATCATATTTAAATAACCAAGTGTAGAAGTATCGCTTGTATCTACGGATTGACGTAGAACTGTATACATACGTAAACGGTACGATAAGTCGCATTCTTTCTCCAAAAGAGCAATGCTTTGTTTGATTGCTTGAGCAACGCTTTGTGTGTTAAGTGTAGTGGTAAATGTTTCCAGTTCATCATGTAGTGCATGGAGTTGTTTCATATCTTCTTTAAATTTAGGGTCCTCGTATCCTTTATATAAAGCATCTAAAGACCATTCATATGTGTTCATTGTTAGACCTTCTTTCTTATATTTATATTATAAGGGAATGGGTTTGAAAAAGGATGGTAGATGACTTTCCTAACGACTTAGGAAGTATGCGCAATGCTTCATAATCAATTTCCTAATCATTAGGAAACGGTGTTAAAAGTATTTTCTTTTAATGACTAGTATAATAAAGGTGCGTGATAAAGATCACTTAAGAGGAGGGTATGAGTAATGGAAGGTTTGGAATTGCAATGCTTTCAGATAATCTCAGCTGTTGGAATGGCTCGCTCCAGCTATATAGAAGCAATACAGGAAGCAAAGAAAGCAAATTTTGAAAAAGCTAGAGAAATGATTGAAGAAGGGGAAAAAAGTTTCCTTCAAGGACACGAAGCTCATGCGAAAATGATTCAACAAGAAGCAAGCGGTGAAAAGGTTGAAACTTGTTTGCTTTTGGTTCATGCAGAAGATCAATTGATGAGTGCAGAAGGTTTTAAAATTATTGCGAGTGAATTGATTCAAAGCTATGAGAGAATTACGGCTCTTGAAAATAAGCTGAAATAAAGAGAAAGGAGAAACGTATGAAGAAAATTTATTTATTTTGTAGCGCTGGTATGTCTACGAGTATGTTAGCACAAGAAATGCAGAATGTAGCAAATGCTCATGATCTTCCTTTAGAAGTAAAAGCATATTCTCATTCAAAGATTGGTGATATCGTAGAACAATTACATCCAGATTGCATCTTACTTGGACCTCAAGTAAAGTATTTGTTTGAAGAAACGAACAAACGCTTTGGAGAGGAAGTTCCAGTAGCTGTTATTGATGCTGCAGATTATGGTATGATGAACGGTGAAAAAGTACTTAAAACAGCAATTAAATTGATTAAAACATTTAAAAAATAAGGTGATCATTCATCTATAGGGAAGGTGCATTAGCACCTTTTCTTTTATTCTTTGAATCTTCCTAACATTAGGAAATAAAGTATAGAAGTTTCTCTATTTTTTTGCGTATAATAAAGGTATCAACTAGGAGGGCATTGTATGCATAAGTTAGGAATTAGTTTATACCCAGAGCATTCCACAGCAGAAAAAGATCAAGCCTATATGGAAGTAGCCGCCAAATATGGTTTTACTAGAATCTTTACTTGTTTATTATCAGTAAAAAAATCAAAAGAAGAAATCATAGAAGAATTTTCAGATTTTATGAAGCGTGCACATGCATTAGGGTTTGAAGTAGCTGTCGATACCAATCCAGAAGTATTCAAACATTTAGGAGCGACCCCTTTGGATTTGAAAGTGTTCCATGATATGCAAGTAGATATCATTCGCTTGGATGGACATTTCGATGATTTCTTAGATCGTGCTATTACACACAATGAATATCAAATAAAGATAGAATTTAACGGAAGTGCTGATTCTACTCTTGATTACTTATTGAAACATGGGGCAGATCCGCATAATGTGATTGTTTGTCATAACTTTTATCCAGAACGATACAGCGGTATCAGTTGGAAATTGTTTATGAAGTTAAATGAAAAATGGAAGAGTTTAGGCTTACGTACTGCAGCCTTTGTATCTAGCAATGAAGCAAATACATTTGGGCCTTGGCCTGTATCCGCAGGTTTACCAACGGTTGAAGTTCACCGTAAAAAACCGATTGATGTTCAAGTACGTCATATGTTGGCTTGTGAATTGATCGATGATATTTTAATTGGGAACACATATGCTAGTGAAGATGAATTGAAAGCAATGTCGAATGTAGATTTAAGTAAGACAACCATTAAGATCCAACTTGAAGAAGGAATCAGTGAGATTGAAAGAAAAGCATTATTCAATTATCCACATACTGGTCGTCAAGATGCTAGTGATTATTATATTCGTAGCTCATTGCCACGTTTCTTCTTTAAAGAAGAACCTATTCCTGCACGCTCTTGTGAACAAAAGATGTTTCATCGTGGAGATGTCGTTGTAGTCAACGATAACTTAATGCATTATCGTGGAGAAGTGGAAATTATTTTGATGGATATTGAAAATGATGGAGAACGAAACTTAGTCGCTCATATTTGTGAAGATGAGCACATGATTCTAGAAGAAATGGAAAAACATCCAGAACATATGTTTGGATTTATAGAATAATGCAATAATGCACCTCTTATATCGATGTAAGGGGTGCATTTTCTTTTACTAACAAGTAAAATAGTAAGAAAATATATGTTTATTTCCATGATTTATGAACTTTGTAAAAGATTAAAATGAGTTTCCTAAGTTTTAGGAAGTGAACTTAGTAAAGAAGTGTTAAAATGGTATTATAATAGAGGGGAATAAAAGCTGAAAATAAAGCGAGAGGAGAATGATTATGTGGGGTATTATAGCAACTTGGAGAATGGCAGTAGAAGGAATTAGCAAAGCTGGTGAAATGCTTGAAAACGATGGTATCAGCGGAGATGCAATCGAAGTCGCAATCAAAGAGGTAGAAGATTTCCCATATTATAAATCCGTAGGATATGGTGGACTTCCAAATGAAGAAATGGAAGTAGAATTAGATGCGGCATATATGGATGGGACAACGCTTGATATAGGAGCTGTTGCGGCAATCAAAGATTTCGCAAATCCAATTAGTATTGCACGCCGTTTAAGTAAAGAAAAAGTAAATAACTTATTGGTTGGTGAGGGCGCAGAGAAATTTGCACATAAAGAAGGTTTTGAGCGTAAGAACATGTTGAGTGATCGTGCGAAGATTCACTACAAAAATCGTGTAAAAGAAGTGCAAGAATTGGAGATTAAACCATATAGTGGACATGATACAGTAGGTATGGTATGTTTAGATAATCATGGTGATATGACAGCGGCGACTTCAACATCAGGATTGTTTATGAAGAAGAAGGGTAGAGTTGGAGATTCTCCAATTTCTGGTTCTGGATTCTATGTGGATAGTTTGGTTGGTGGAGCAAGTGCTACTGGTTTAGGAGAAGATCTAATGAAAGGATGTATCTCCTATGAAATCGTGCGCTTGATGAAAGAAGGGAAACATCCACAAGAGGCTTGCGATATTGCGGTTGCTCAATTGGATGAAGAATTAACAAGACGTCGTGGTAAGGCAGGAGATTTATCGTTGATTGCGATGAACAACAAAGGAGAATGGGGTGTATCTACAAACATTGAAGGATTCTCTTTCGCAGTCGCAACACAAACACAAAAACCAATTGTTTATTTAACAAAGAATGTAAATGGAAAATGTGTACATGAAGAAGCTAGCAAAGAATGGTTAGATAACTACATGAAGACAAGAATGGCACCACTTAGCGAGAAGTAATATGAAAGAACAGATACTAGCAGAAATTGATAAAATTTCTGAAGAGATGATACAAGGAATATTAGAAGTTGTAAAAATTGACAGTGTAAAAAGTGAACCATGTGTAGATGCACCATTTGGAAAAGGAATCAAAGAAGCGTTAGATAAAGCGTTAGAGATTTCTCAAAGACTTGGTTTTGAAACAGAGAACGTAGACAACTATGTGGGATATGCAAAATATGGGGAAAGTGAAGACTACGTTGGAGTTATGGGACACTTGGATGTAGTTGAAGTAGGTGTTGGTTGGACACATCCACCATTTAGTGGATATACAGATGAACATGGACGTATTTATTCACGTGGGATACTAGATAACAAAGGGCCTATTATGAGTTGTTTATATGCACTCTATGCTTTGAAACGATTACAACTACCGTTGTCAAAACAGATTCGTATCATGTTTGGTACGGATGAAGAAAGTGGTTTTGAAGATTTAACATACTATCTTAAAAAAGAAAAGCCACCTATCATGGGATGGACACCAGATTGTAAATATCCTGTGGTATATGGAGAAAGAGGACGTGCTAATTTTCGTATAAGTGCGCCCAAAGAATACTTAGGTGAATTCTTCTCTGTGGTAACAACCTATTTCCTAGAAAGCGCACCAAATGGCAATCGTTTAGGTATTGATTATCACGATGAAGAATACGGAGAAATGCAGATGCGAGGGTATCACTTGCAAAGTCATTTAGAAGAAGTGGAATTCAAGTTTACATTAAGCTATCCTGCTTGTTGTACACTTGAAGAAATACAAGCACAAATACAATCGAAAATGGGTGAACATTGTACATTAGAATTGATTCATAACTATGATCCTGTTCGCTTTGAAAAAGATTGTTTTATGGTACAAGCATTACAAGCAGCCTATGAAGAAGTTAGTGGAATGGATGGAACACCTGTTACTACAACAGGAGGTACTTATGCAAAAGCAATGCCAAATATTGTACCATTTGGTCCAAGTTTCCCAGGACAAAAGGGAATTGGACACAATCCAGATGAATGGATGGATATCAAAGATATTATTATGAACGCGAAAATATATGCGTTAAGCTTATATAACTTAGCAAAATAGAAGTTGGAGAAAACTATGGAGAACGAATACAGAATAGAACGGGATTCACTGGGAGAAATCGCCGTACCTAAAAATGCCTTATATGGTGTACAAACCGTACGTGCTACAAAGAACTTCCCTATCACAATGATCAAAACACATCCACAAATGATACATTCTTTAGGAATGATAAAGAAGGCTTGTGCACTTGCCAATCATGAATGTGGACATTTAGATGATGAACGTTTGAAATACATTGTCATGGCTTGTGATGAGGTGATTGAGGGAAAACTAGATGAATGGTTTATTACCGATGTCATTCAAGGTGGTGCTGGAACAAGTACCAATATGAATGCTAATGAGGTCATTGCTAATCGTGCAGCACAATTAGCAGGCAAGGAAATTGGAATTTATGATTTCATTCATCCAAATGATCACGTGAACTTTGGACAGTCTACAAACGATGTCTTTCCTACAGCTGGTAAGATTACTGCTTTATTCTTAGTAGAACATCTGTTGGAAGAATTGATGATTTTACAAGAGTCCCTATTGGATAAAAGTATCGAGTTTAATGATGTCATTAAACTTGGTAGAACGCATTTACAAGATGCCGTTCCAATTCGTATGGGACAAGAATTTCATGCGTTTGCGACGAGTATTGTTCGAGATATTAGAAGAATTAAAATATCCTTTTCAGATTTGAAATCTGTGAATATGGGAGCAACTGCTGTAGGTACAGGAATCAATGCGGATGAACGTTATAAGAAAATATGTGTGCGTTATTTAAAAGAAATTACACAAATGGATATTACAAGTGCAAGAGACTTGGTCGATGGTACAAGAAATGTAGACCCATTTGTATTTGCTCATGGTTCATTAAAAACATTATCTGTAAATCTATCCAAAATGTGTAACGATATCCGTTTAATGGCTTCTGGACCAAAAACAGGATTAAGTGAAATCTTATTACCAGCACGTCAACCAGGTAGTTCTATTATGCCAGGAAAAGTAAATCCTGTAATTCCAGAGGTATGTAATCAGGTTTGTTTCCAAGTGTTTGGTAACGATACAACCATTACCAAAGCTGCAGAAGCGGGACAAATGGAATTAAATGTATTTGAACCAGTGCTCTTCTATAATTTATTTCAATCGGTAGATTTACTAACAAATGCATGTTATACATTAAGAGACAATGCGATTGTAGGAATCATTGCAAATAAGGAACATTGTCGTGAAGTTATGGAGAACTCATTAGGAACAGCGACTGCATTGGCTCCACATATTGGATATGCAAATGCATCAAAAATGGCAAAACAAGCATTGCTAGAAAATCGTAAATTAAAAGAGCTTATCTTAGAACATGATTTGATGAGCGAAGAAAAACTAGAACAAGTATTGGACATTGATGAAATGACAAGTGCAGGGATTCCTGGAATGCATTACAATGTCCGTAAATAGGAGGATATCATCATGGATATACAAGTAGAGATTTGTTGCGGAAGTTATTATGATGCTTTACAGGCGCAAGCAGGTGGGGCAAAACGTATTGAATTAAATAGTGCATTGCATATGGGTGGATTAACACCAAGTGTCGCAACATTACGTTTGGTAAAACAACACACGGATCTATCCGTTATTACAATGATACGACCAAGAGGTGCGGGTTTTCATTATATCAAGGAAGATTTTGAAGTTATGGTTGAAGAATGCAAAGATATGTTGGAACATGGAGCAGATGGGATTGTATTTGGATGCTTAGATGCGCAAGGAAATATCGATGTTGAACAAAGTAAATGTTTGATTGATTTAGCCAAAGCAAAAGGCAAAGAAGTTGTGTATCATCGTGCATTTGATTGCGTGAGTGATCCATACAAAGCAATGCAAACACTTATTGATTTAGGAGTAGACCGTGTACTTACAAGTGGAACTTATCCTAATGTAAGTGAAGGAAAAGATGTATTAAAAGAATTACAAGCACGCTTCAAAGGACAAATTGAAATCCTAGCAGGATGTGGAGTAAATGCTAGTAACGCAAAAGAATTGATTGCTTATACTGGTGTTGAACAAATTCACTCTTCTTGTAAAGATTGGGTCAAAGATGAAACAACTTGTGGAGAACGTGTGAATTACTGTTATGGTCCTGCGGGTCATGAAAGTGATTATGAAGTCGTAAGTAAACAAAGTGTTGAGAATTTATTAAAAAGTATACAATAAGTATAGTTTAGAGTCTATGAAAAAGTACACAATGCGTGTACTTTTTATATGCATATAAGAAACACTAGAAGATATACTTTTCTACAGTATAGAAAAGTATACGAAAACGTTCGTTTTATAGTATACTATACAGTATAGAATACTAAGAAATCATATCTTAAGAAAGAGGTTACTATGTTATATATTGTGGGTTTAGGTGCTGGAGATGTCGATCAGTTACCAATTGGTGTTGCGAAGTTTTTAAAGAAGCCTTATCCGATTTATTTACGTACT
Source organism: Longicatena sp. (assembly GCA_036639195.1). GTDB lineage: Bacteria > Bacillota_I > Bacilli_A > Erysipelotrichales > Erysipelotrichaceae > JAVWJF01. Next base: position 10,888 of record JAVWJF010000005.1, on the reverse strand, counting down.
GATCATCATCCTATGATGTCATTTTTTGAAGAAGAGCATATTCCTTATACAAGCTTTGATGATGTATATGAAAAATATGATACCTTTGAAGAAGTGTATGAAGAAATTATATCGACACTTAAAAATGCCAGTAAAACAAAAGATGTTATATATGCAGTTCCAGGACATCCATGTGTTGCGGAATATGCCGTAAAGGTATTGATGCAAGAAGTGGATGTGAAAATCATAGGAGGTCAAAGTTTTCTAGATGCGATGTTTGCCACTCTTCATATAGATCCTATTGATGGATTTATGATGATGGATGCACAAGCGATGCGCATAGATAGTTTAAATCCATCTATGAATCTGATTGTTCCTCAAGTATATGATCAAATGAGCGCATCAGAAGTGAAGATGGATTTAATGGAAGCGTACCCTGATGAGCATAGGGTGTGCGTCGTACGTGGAGCAGGAACTTCAGAGGAATCTCTTTCATGGATGCCTTTATATGAAATCGATCAAGATTTCGTATTGGATAACTTAACAACGCTGTTTGTACCAGCAATCTGTGAATAGAAATTCATACTTATGAGGTATCATGAGTTGTAAAGTATAAGGGTGCTATACTATGGGAATTGCAGAAAACATTAGTAATACTAGGTTTTTTAGACAATCTATGGTACACTGTATGTTAGACATAAACAAGTAGCAAGAAAGCGATGCTTAATAGTGTCGCTTTTTTGGGCTTATAGAAAAGGAAACTTATGAAATTTAATACATTAGAAATTAACGAAGCAATTTTAAAAGCAGTAGAAGAACAAGGATATACAACGCCAACTCCAATTCAAGAAAAAGCAATCCCTCATGCATTGTTGGGAAAAGATATTTTAGGATGTGCGCAAACTGGAACAGGGAAGACTGCAGCATTTTCCATTCCTACCATTCAACGATTGCACAAACATGAACCAAATAAGATTAGAAGTTTGATCTTAACTCCTACCAGAGAATTGGCGATTCAAATACAAGAAAACATTCATGCCTATGCAAGACATACCAATATCAAAAGCACAGTAATTTTTGGAGGTGTTTCTCAACGCCCTCAAGAAGAAGCAATTAAACGAGGTGTTGATATTTTGATTGCGACACCAGGACGTTTGTTGGATTTAATGAAACAGAAAATTATACGTATCAATCAGGTAGAAATCTTTATATTAGATGAAGCGGACCGTATGTTAGATATGGGGTTTCTATTTGATGTGAAGCGCATTATTGCTAGTCTTCCAGCTAAAAAACAAACCTTGTTTTTTAGTGCAACGATGCCAAAAGAAATCAAAGCTTTAACACAAACATTATTACATGATCCAATTACCATTGAAGTAACGCCTCCATCATCTACTGTAGATAACATTAAGCAGTCATTGTACTATGTAGATAAGGTGAATAAGAAATTCTTATTGTTGGATTTGCTTAAGAAAGAAAAAGTAGAAAGTGCATTGATATTTACGAGAACCAAGAGCAATGCCAATCGTTTAGGAAAGTTTTTATTAGAACAGAATATAGATACAGGAATTATTCATGGAAATAAATCACAAAATGCACGACAAATTGCTTTATCAAATTTTAAAAATAAAGAGAGCAGAGTCTTAGTTGCGACGGATATAGCGGCGCGTGGTATTGATGTGAATGAATTGAGTCATGTATTCAACTATGATATTCCACAAGAAGCAGAAGCGTATGTACACCGTATAGGAAGAACAGGTAGAGCTGGTAATGAAGGTACTTCAATTTCTTTTGCGGATATCGATGAAGTAGAATTGGTTAAGAATATTCAAAAACTTATTCGTATCAATATTCCAGTGGATCGTGATCATGGATATCCTATGATGATTACAACACCAAGTCCTAAAAAGAAACAACGCTCATCAAAAAGTGGTACACCAAGAGCGAAACAGAGTAATCGTAAGGAAACTGGAAAAGATACTCCTAAAAAGACGAAGTATCCAAAAAAGGGTAAACCAGATGCATATGCGAAAAAAGATAAGCGTAAAGGGACACCCAAACCCTTTGCTACTAAAGCAAAAGGGAATACACAAAGAAAGCCAAAGCAAGGCGTTCGTGGTAAATAATATATAAGGAGAATAACGATGAGTATAACAAATCGTAGTCAAATACAAATAGGTGCTAGCGTACAGGTCGTACAAAAGCAAGACCAACGTAGTGGAAAGCTTACACAGGGTGTTGTCGCTAGAATTCTAACAAATTCTAGCAACCATCCAAGAGGCATCAAAGTTATGTTGGAAGGTGGTATAGTGGGACGTGTTATGGAGATAGAAAAAAGTGATCACTGATCACTTTTTTTTGTTATAAAGTATCGTTTGTATCGCAGTGTATCTCTTCTAGTAAATAAAACAAACGGAATTTATCCTTTGGGGATAATTCAATGTTAACATTGTACAAGTAATGCTGTAAGACATCTCCATCCTTCAATATCTCACTGATTTCTCCACCATCTCTTAACATCTTGTCTGAATGTTGGAAAATGGCATTGGTTAGAATTTGTATTTCACTTTCTGTGAAAATAGCCAATTCTTCTAAAATCTGTTTCGATAGGATAGCACTTCGTTTGGCATGACCTACATGTGGATGATTTTCTGCATAGCGAGCAATATCATGTAACATTCCCGCAATACAAGCCAATTCTACATTTGCATGTCTTCGTATTGCAAGCATTGCACAACTTTGAGAAACCCCATACGTATGAATATAGGCAAACTTTTTCGTTGATTCATCTTGTATACTGGCGATATATTGATCGACAATTCCGCGAATAATTTCTAAGCGATCCATGGCTGATCCCCCCTTTCCTATATTCTAACACCATGTGAATGAATTGTATAGGCAACAAGAAAGTGATTCATAAATGAATCATTGAAAAGATTTGCATCTTCCAACATGAGTGGATTTCTTGCTCCCTCATTATCCATTATGATTATGAATAGCCTTCTTCCTATACTTACACATACGAAGTGGTACGCTGTTCTCCTCATAATGGACTTTTTTGATCATTATGTAATTTCGTCCATATCACAATGTAACTATCTTCTAGTAATCATCATCATAATATGGTTACATCATAATCTTCTTATGTTACTGTGTCTTTATATCCCATACCTCTTCGCGCAATTACATAACTTGCACTCATATGGATACTCATCCCCTTTGCTTTCCTATATTTTTCTTTTCCTATTTGACTAGTGTTTCTTGGATCAACACAAATGACTTCTATTCCTCCTCTATAAAATCTTCTTATGATATATTCTTTGATTTGCGCATATGCAAATGTTGATAACATTGCATTATACTTCTTCTTTTTATAAAGTTGTTCCATCTTCTTTTGTTCAAAATCTAACTCTTCTATGATGATTGGTTTTCGTCTTGCTTTTACATCATCAAAACATTTCTTGATACTTTGTTGTAAAATTGCCTTTCTTTGATTGCTTGTCTTTTTACTTAAATCAAAGCGATATATTTTTGTGTTTACGACATTTCCCTTATCATCTGTTTCACATACCGCCATATGATCAATATTCAAATCAATCCCAATGGTTCCATAACAGGTTTGTTTCACAAGCTTTTTTTCAACAAGTTCTACGATTGCTTTGATAATAAAATATTCTCCATAATCTCTTATTTCATAAGCTATCGCTTTTCCTGGTGTATTATGTTTCATCTTCACTGCTCGAACGAGTTCTTCTTTATCGTAATGAAACTCGATCGGTAATACGATGTCCTTTTGTATACTTCTATATACTAAGGTATTTTCATCAATATGATATTTAAAGATATTATTCCCATACTTTCCTTGACGTCAACCGGGGTATCACCATACGGTTCATTCGTGCTTGTTGAAACTCTTTTTTCCATTCTTCATGTTGCTTGCACATTGCGAATTGTTTTTTCATTCTTTTTCTACCACCAAAACATACTTGTTTTACGCGCTTTTTTAGACCTTTAAGATGAAATCGTTCTCTATGAAGTCGAAAACAAAGCATGGATTTCTGATGCATAAGGCTTTTCAAATTTGCCTTCTCTTCGATTTCCATGAGATAGTCTAACTCTGTTGTTTTATGTTGTTTACTTATTTCTATATATACACTTAAATGTTCTTGTATAAGATTTATTTTAGTTGTGATTTTCTTCATTTCCTTCTCTACACGTTGAATCCTTTTTAATGAGGATAATTGTTGTCGTTTATTACATTCAATCGTTGACTTCAAAATACCTCTTGCCTCATTTATAGCAGAAAGAGGAAGATAATCACTGGTATGATATTGTTGTTTTAAATCTTTGCACATGTTTTGTGGTTTTGGTGCATTATAAAAGTAGATATCATATAACATACGATAAGCTTTATGAAGCATTGACGCATACGTTTCAATGTCCTGTCGAACACATTCTCTAACGTTTTTTTCAAGTTCTTGATAGTAGAACCTTTGTGACATCGTCACTGTTTTCATGAGCACCATCCTTGTCTTTTTCATAGTATAACATAGTACAAATAAGATGCAATTCTATATATGATATATTTTGATGCGCCCCTTAAAATATACCTTGTTCGTCCTATATTTTCGTAAAATAAATAACGGAATCTAACAACTATCTAGCTTTCTATTTCATAATGCAGATTTTTAGAAATTTTGTAGTTTGTTTATAAATAGAACTTTCCTATTAAATAAAAAACAACAGCTCAATGGCTGTTGTTTTTAGTAGTTATTTGGTGAAGCATCCGATGTATGGTTATGCTCTTTTTCTGCTTTGATTTCAAAGTGTATCATCAAGGATAACAATGCTCTCAGCAGAATAATAGCACCTAAAACATAGATTTCACTTATGTTTCTTACCAATACCGTTTTTAAAATTTCGGCTCCCATTTTGAATTCTAACCCTAACGCTAATGCATTGGCTAATTCAATTCGAATAGGATGTTCATCATCTTTTATACTTGCGATGACATAATGGTAGAATGCTTTTGTTGAGCCAATCAAAATAACGATGACTCCAATAATTTCCAAGATCGAAATGATCTCTGGCAAAACTTGTTCTAAGAGATGCTCAAGCATAATCATTTCCTTTCTTTACATATGTATTCTATGTTTTTATGATTCTGCGTAACGTGAAACGATTTCACTTACTGGTCTTGATTCTTCAATTGCTTTTATAACTTCTCCAAGGATTGGTCCAACAGATAAAACAGTCATCTCAGGATATTGTGCAGCTTTATCATCTTGTGCAATCGTATTTGTACAGACAAATCCATCAAGTTCACATGATTTTAAACGTTCAATAGCAGGGCCTGATAATACTCCATGAATACATGAAGCATAGACAGCAGTTGCCCCTTTGTCTTTTAACATCTTAATACCTGCAGTTAAAGTTCCTGCTGTATCTACGATGTCATCAATTACAACCGCAACCTTACCATTTACATCCCCAATGATGTTCATAGCTTCTGCTACATTTGGTTTTGGACGACGTTTATCAATGATTGCTAATGGCGCATGTAAAATTTCTGCTAACTTTCTAGCACGTGTTGTTCCACCATGGTCTGGAGATACAACAACGATATCAGCTAAGTTCTTTTCTTTGAAATATCTTCCGATGATTGTAATTGCTGAAATATCATCTGCAGGAATATTGAAGAATCCCTGAATCTGAGTTGCATGAAGCTCCATTGTGATTACACGGTTAGCTCCAGCTTTTTCTAACAAGTCTGCTACTAATTTCGAAGTAATAGGTTGTCTTGCTTTTGCTTTGCGATCTTGTCTTGCATATCCAAAATATGGCATTACAACAGAAATGTGTCCTGCACTTGCACGTTTGCATGCATCAATGGCAATCAACACTTCCATAATGTTGCTAGAAACTGGAGCACAAGTAGATTGAATGATATATACATTCTTTCCACGTACAGATTCTCCAAGTTCTACCATGATTTCACCATCAGAGAAATGTTTTACATCACATTGTCCTAAAGGTATTCCTAATTCTGCTACGATTTCATTTGCTAATTCTACACTTGATGTTAATCCAAATACTACTGTCTTCTTTTCCATTCTCCTACAATCCCTGTACCTTTCCTATTTGTTCTTGTATGTGGTTCCAAAGCCTTTTTTGATTGACTGACGAGATCTAGCGATTGCCATATCTCCATCGTCAACAGAGTCTGTAATTGTTGAACCCGCTGCCAATAATACATTTTCGCCAACGGTTACTGGCGCAATCAAATTACAGTTACTTCCAATAAATGCTCCATCTTTTACAGTGGTGCGGAATTTATTCTTACCATCATAATTTACGGTAACGACTCCACAACCCACATTGATCTTCTTACCAAAGTCAGAATCTCCAATGTACGTAAGATGTGCACATTTACTACCTTCCCCAAAGTAGGAATTCTTAAACTCAACAAAATTTCCAATACGGCAATCCTGTGCAATCTCAGTATGATTACGAAGATGTGACATAGGTCCTACCGTAGTATGTGAACCAACTTTACTCTCTACGATTTTACTACTATCGATGACTACATGATCACCAATAATCGCATTACGCAAGAACGAATTCGGAAGAATTTCTGTATTCTTTCCGATTACAGATTCACCTTGAATATGAACGTTTGGATAAATAATTGTGTCTTCACCAATCACAACATCAACATCAATATATGTGTTTTCAGGATCTACAATAGTAACTCCATTTACCATATGTTTGTTGTTAACATAACGTTTTAACCACGTTGCTGCTTTTGATAAATCTACACGATCATTCACACCCATTGTTTCATCTGGATCATCCACAATCATAGCATTTACAGATTCGCCTTTTTTATTAAATATTTCTACTAAATCTGTTAGATAATACTCATTTTGAGCATTTTCATTTTTAATTTCTTTTAAGCCTTCAAATAACCCTTTGTTATTGAAACAGAAAATTCCTGTGTTGATTTCCTTAATTTCTAATTCTTCTTCACTACAATCTTTTGCCTCTACAATCTTGCATACATTGCCATTTGTACCACGTACAATTCTTCCATAACGTGCTCCATCTTCAAGCACAGAAGTCAAGACTGTACAAGCATAGCCTTTATTCGCATCAAACGCTGCCTGTATTGTTTCTGGTTGAATGAGTGGTCCATCCCCACACAATACAATGGTATCGCCTTCTACATCTGCCAAACTCTGAGCTTGCATAACTGCATGTCCAGTTCCTAATTGAGGTTCCTGAAGCGCATATTCCACTCCATCACCTAGATATTCTTTTACACTTTCAGCTCCATGTCCAACAACAACAACGATACGATCTACATCGCATTTTCTCAAACTTGAAATAATGTGTCCAATCATGGGTTTATTCATTACCGGATGCATTACTTTATTAAGAGAAGATTTCATTCTTGTTCCTTTACCAGCTGCCAAAACTATCGCAGATTTCATAAAAACATACCTCCGCCTTATATTTTACCAAAATTTCGCGATAAATAAAAGGTGTTCCTATTTTTTATTCCATAAATGCTAGTTAAAATTCCTTACTTTATGCTATGATAAACGTAACTGAGAAAGGATGAACTACATGAATAGTAGAAAACTTATATTTTTTGATATAGATGGTACGCTGGTAGATAGTACCACTCATACAGTACCAACGTCTACACAAGACACTCTAAAACGCCTGAGAGAAGCTGGACATATCTTATGCATCTCTACAGGAAGATCTTTAATATCCTTAATGGAGGCAGGGTTTCACGAGCTCATTGACTGGGACATTTACTTGTGCAACAACGGGCAGGCAATCTATGACCATGAACAGAAAAACATTCATCTTGTGCCAATTCCACCTCGTGCAGTAGAAGCATGTATTGCCAAAGCTAACGAATTAAATTCTCCTCTATTTATTATTGGAGAAATCAATCGTCTTACCAGAGAGGCTGATGAAAATGTTATCACCTCCGCAAACTTCTTTAACGAAGTTATTCCACCCGTTATTCCATACGATGGTAGTCCTGTCATCATGATGATTGCATATGGCCCTTTTGGATACGACTATAAAGATTATCAAGACATTGAAGATCTTACGTTTATTCCAGGACAATCAAATTACTCTGATGTCGTTTTAAAAGGACACAATAAATTCTTAGGTATCCAGTTTGTGCTAGAACATTTCAATATGAAAGAATATATTGCGGTTGGAGATAGCTTAAATGATTATGATATGATTAAAAATGCAAGCATTGGTATAGCTATGGGAAATAGTTGTGAACCTATAAAAGAAATCGCCGATTTTATTACAGATGATGTATTGCATGATGGAATTCTTCACGCAATGACAAAATGTGAACTTATATAACCCTAAACAGTAAGGATTTTTCCTTACTGTTTTTTATGTTCAAAAAAAAGGGCATCTATTGAAAGATACCCTACGCTTTATGAATTTCTCTACAAGGAAATATGAGTTCTATACTAAAACAATCCATATCTTGATCAATGCTTACATTTCCACCCATTTCTTTCATCATCTTGGTAATGCTCTTAAGTCCAATATGTGTACTTTCTTCTTTTGTCGCATCTTTTTTCTTTTTATTCTTTACCTTAATAGTAACTAAACCTTGGTGCACCGATAAACTTACGACCACCATATCTTTTTCTGCATACTTACAAATATTAGAAAGTAAATTATCATAGATACGATTCATTAACTTATGATCCGCACGTATTTGAAATGGTTGTTTGTCAAAGGCTTCATATACTTTTATATGACGCTCTTTTAAATCATCACAGAATAAACCTAACAAACCTTTAATGTCATCTTGTGTAAATGTAGATAAATCTACATCATCATTTTGTGCATATACCAAGAAATGATTGAACAAACGATCTGACATCCCCTTAATTTGTGCAGCTTTTTCTTTGCTTTTATGTATATATTTATCCTTTTCTTCATCCGTTTTATATATCTTTAAATCGACGATATCCAAATACCCAATCAAAGAGGTAAGTGGAGTGCGTAAATCATGGGACATTGCGGTAACTAATTCTTCATTTGCTTTACGAGCATCTTCCTCTTTACTCATATTTTCATAAAGAGCACTACGAAGATGATTCAACTGCTTTGCAAGATCAGTTATTTCATCACTTCCCTTATACATGATGGTATGATGATAATCACCATTCTCAATCAATTTCATCTCATCGCCTATTTCTAAAACATAACGCATTTTGCGATGGACATATATCATAATGATACTTATAAACAACAATACAGCGAATGCACAAATAATTATCAAATAACGAATCATAAAGACAACTCCTTGATAAGAATCTACATATAATGTATACGTTCCATCATAGAAGTGTAAATCGTATTGTTTTGAAAGTGGTTCATATAAGCGAACCATAAAACTTGATGTTTGTATATATGCCTTATTCTCTAGATTACTTATCAAATACTCGCGGTCAACGTCTGCTTCCCCATCATATAAAAACATTGTTAACCCTTTGAATTTATGCATTTCTTTTTGAATATTTTTACTATCTTCTTTTGATATATTTTTATCAGTTATATTACTTTGTAACGTTTTGATTTGTTCACTCGTTTGTTTTTCTATTGCACTCTTATCATTAAACATATAGAACATACGGTAACGATTGAAAAACAACATCCAAAATACAAGTACTGAAACACATGCAGCCACAATTACAATTCCTATTAATTTTAAAGATAATCTTGAAATCCTCATCTTCCTATTCAAAACGATACCCCTTTCCCCATACCGTCTTGATATACATCGGATTCTGAGGGTCTACATGAAGCTTCTTACGTAAGTTTCGCATATGTACCATAATGGTATTGTTTGCAGTATACAAGTATGGACTTTCCCATATAATTTCATATAATTCTTGATTTGAAAACACCCTTTTAGGCTCACATAACAACAACATTAAAATACGATACTCTATTTCTGTTAACGCAACACGTTCTCCATCTACATGTACCTGATTATTTTCAAGATTCACCATCAAATTATATTTTTCCACAATTTTAGAATCATGTGTTCCTTCTTTTCCCTTATATACACAATATCTTCTCAACAAAGCTTTTACTCGAGATATTAGTTCATTATAGGAGAATGGCTTCACCAAATAATCATCTCCACCACAAGAAAACCCCAATGCCTTATCTCCATCTAATGTCTTCGCAGTTAAAAACAAGATAGGAGCGTTGCTTTTCTCGCGTATTGCCCTACATGCTTTGTAGCCATCCATCTCTGGCATCATAATATCCAAAATGAACAAATCGATACCATCTATACAAGCAAGTGCCTCATTTCCGTTTTCAGCCTCTACGATTTCATAGCCTTCATTGCTCAGTAATACATTTACTACTTCGCGAATTTCTGGACTATCATCCGCAATCATTATTCTCTGTGCCATACATTAGACCTCTCTTCTTGATTCTATTATACAATATTCAACGATAGATTCACTATAGGCATGCATGATAATTAAGATACATTAAGATTTCTTTCGTAGTCTTTTTCTATAGAGGGTGGGATAATACGAAGTAAAGTGAGGTCTAAGAGATGAAATTGTTAAGTATCGTTGTACCATTATATAATGATCAACATGGATTGAATGTTTTCTATCAACATGTGATTAGAGATTTAAAACAATTAACAGTTAATTATGAATGCATTTTTATAGATAACGGTTCTCATGATGCGACGCTTTCTATTTTACGAAACCTAACAGAAAAAGACTTTCATTGTCATTATATCTCTACAAGCCATAACCTTAGCGTCATGGAAGCTTTGTATATTGGTATGCAACATGCACAAGGAGATGATATTGTTATT
>JAVWJF010000004.1:29650-32668 GCA_036639195.1 Longicatena sp. | reverse complement strand
TGGAACAACTACAACAAGTATCGCAATTACTAATGAGCGCTGAAACATTTGATGAAATACAAAACGCTATATAATTATTATGATTCGATATACAGACAAGACACGATCTTGTCTTTTTTCTTGGAAAAAAGACAAGAATGTGGTACATTAAGTTTATTCGATTGGAGATGAAACTATGAAGCATTGTTTTGCATGCGGACATAAATTGGAAATGAGAGAATTGGAACATGAGGGTATGACACCTTTTTGTCCAAACTGTAAAGAATTTCGTTTTCCAATATTTAATACGGCAGTTTCTATGGTTGTGGTAAATCCAAAGGAAGATAAAATTCTCATGATTCAACAATATGGTAGAGAGAGCAATATCTTAGTCGCGGGTTATGTGAATAAGGGAGAAAGTGGAGAAGATGCCCTTCGAAGAGAGATGGAAGAAGAGATTGGACGCAAGGTTATCAAGCATCGCTTTATGAAAACAGAATATTTCCCTAAAAGTAATACCCTTATTTGGAACTTTGCGGTTATGATTGATAGTGAAGATTTAAGTGGTGTATGTGAATGGGAAGTAGATAAAGCTACCTGGTTTACATTTGAAGAGGCAAAGAAAAGCGTAAAACATGATTCTTTAGCAGAACGGTTTTTATATTATTTCTTTAAGAAGTATGAAACAAAAACAGGAGACTTTTTTGAGTAAAAGCTCCTGTTTATTCATGTGTACATTCAACATCTAGAAATATATCTTCCAAGAAAATAGGAATGCAAGTACCGTTGCTAAGCTCAGAAAGATCTTCGTCAATAGAATGCTTACTAACGTATTCATAATATACTTGTTCTTGATATTCTTTTGTCGTTACTTCAATATCATGTTGTCGAAAATAATAATCGAATTTTCCAATAAGGTCATAAGAGAACTCAATTGCATATCTTTGCATTTGTACGCGCTTTGTAAATACAGCTTCATTTAAGGCAGTGGATACACTTTTAGAGTAAGCGCGTATCAAACCACCAGCGCCTAACTTTATACCACCAAAATAACGTACAGTGATGGCAAGCGTATCTTGCATAAGCTGTTTACTTAAACATTCCAACATGGGAACTCCTGCAGTACCAGAGGGTTCTCCATCATCATTGCTTCTTTGGATTTCATTATGTTCTCCAATGATGAATGCATAACAATGATGATTTGCGTTAGGATGTTCTTTTTTTATATTTAAAATGATAGCCTTGGCTTCTTCTTCACTTGTTACAGGATAAAGATAACAGATAAATCTGCTTTTTTTAATGTCTATTTCTTCTATATGTGTTTCTTTTAAACGATACATATTATCACCTTTGTTATTATAACATGAACCCTTTTATTCAAAATGCTTTTGTTTCAAATGTTTTGTCTTCTTTACGAGTTCTTCGTGGTAGAAGTAGTTTGTATACTGGATATTGTTGTTTTCGCAATATTGTGCAATATCTAGTGAGAGTTCTTTCCAATAGGTCATATCTTTTTTTACATAAATACGTTGATATACATCATGTAGATGAGGGTACTTTTCATCTATATAAGATAGAACAGTTTGTTTATAGGAACCTCTTAGATTCAAATTTTCAAACCAAAATTCATCGATATATTCTTTGCTAGTCTCCATAATCTTTTGATAGTCTGTAATGCCTGGAAATATTGGAGACATAAATAAAATGGTATAGATTCCTTGTTCATGTAGTGTTTTTAGGGTATGCAAACGATCTTGTATAGAAGACGCTTGATCCATATCTTCTTTGAATTGTTCATCTAGGGTGTTGATAGACATGGACACACGGACATTCTTACATTGTTTTAACAACTCAATATCACGTAAGATTAAGGATGATTTTGTAGATATTCCTAGCTCACAATCGATACCTATTAGTTGTTTTAGAGTGTTCTGTGTAACACAATAGGTAGCTTCGTATGCATTATAACAATCTGTGACGGAAGAAAGAAAAACACTATGATGTTCTAATTTCTTCGTGTTGATTGGATTTTCACACTGTTTGATATCAATAAAGGTTCCCCATTCTTCTAAATGTCCACTAAATCGCTTCATAAAGCTTGCGTAACAGTATTTACAACCGTGAGGGCATCCAACATAGGGGTTAATCACAAAGTCGCATGTAGGTAGGTTAGACTTGCTTACTAAATCTTTTACATTTTTAATTTGAACTTTCATAGGTATCTCCTTTATATAGAAAGCTATCCAATGGATAGCTACTTGAATTCAATAAATTTTACTTCCCCTGGTTCAAAAGAAAGAGGGAGATTTCCTAATGCGTCCAAATCAATATCGTGAACATAAGGATCACAAGTAGAAAAAATCTGTTGTACATGTTCTACGTTAAATGCGAACTCTGGAAATATATTGTCGGTGTGTATATGCAATACATTTCCTGTATGCACATGTACATTACAAACAACCATCAATGCTTTATCTTCCTTCAAGAAGGTAAATCCAATACCTAAATCTTTAGGAGAATCAAACCAAACTGGGATTGCATATTGTGCATTACAAATCACATCCAAGTATGCTTTTCTAATCTTTGTAATTTTCTCTAATAAATTTGGTAATATAGATAAATCATCAGAAAGATAATTAAAATAGTAATGATCCAAATAAGGTTGACGACGATATCGATCATCTTCTTTAGGTAAAGAATATGTATATGCTTGATCTCCATATTCGGATAATTGTAAAGGTTGCACATCGTATGATTCTATTCCATTTAACATCATAGGAATGGTATTTGGTAAGAAGTGATTCATAATGGTTAAGGTAATCGCTAATTGTTTACCATTTTCTAGACAACTAATACGTCTTGCGTCATAAAATTCCGCTGCCGCAAACATTGGACAAGCATTCCCTTTGGCTTGATAGGCAAAATTATGGAACTTATACTCCCATATATTGCTTTCTTCATATCCACTGTTTCCACTGATCATATCGTACCCTTTTTTTATCCAAGCTTCACTTTGTGCGCTTTGCGTTTCTTCTGCTA